>JAFQOC010000123.1 GCA_017420845.1 Clostridia bacterium | reverse complement strand
CTCAGGGTCACTATAACGCAAGCGCCAACAACCGCATCATGCTGGTCAGTGCCAACGTCAACGGCACCACCCCCGCTGCCGATACCATCATCGCCGGCGGTACCTACGAGCTGGGCGGTTGGGCTGTCAAAGCCTTCGAGATAGATCTGACTGGTGTTGACTACAACGGTCCCGTCTTCGTGGCTATCGACACTCTGCCCGGTACCTTCGCGCTGTTCGCTTCTGTCGAGTTCATCGCTTGATAAGTTACCTCATCCGATTGTAATTTCTTACATAGGAACTCCCCCGTCCGGAAGGACGGGGGAGTATTTTTTATGGGAGAGGGAAGTATCAACACACTTTGCCAAAAAAATATCAAAAAGTTTTGCAAACCCTATTGACAATCAGGCGATTGTGTGTTATAATCAAGACACAACCCCGAAAGTGCTGTGCAATCGGGGACGAAACAACCCGAAAGGAGGTAACGCGCATGATCGCATGCCACGTTTCCGCTTTGCCACAGGTTGCCGCTCTGGCCTTTGCCTTTGAGTGGTCCTCCTTGGCGCTTCCTCTTATTTGGTTCGGTGTCATTGTCCTGACCCTTGTCGTCGAGAGTCAGACCGCCGATCTGGTTGCCATCTGGTTTGCTCCGAGTGCCTTTGTTTCCCTGATTCTGTCCTTCTTTAACGTACAGTTCTGGGTTCAGTTCGGCATTTTCATCGGGCTCACCGTTGTGGGACTCATCCTCTCTTTCACGTTGATCCGTCCTATGATGAAAAAGAGGATTAGGATCGAAAAGACCAACGTGGATGCCATGGCAGGGAAGCTTGCTTTGGTGGAGGAGGATGTGAATAACGCCATCCCCACAGGCGTCGCAAAAATCAATGGACAGCTCTGGACCGCCCGTATGGATGATCCCGCGTTCACCGCCACAAAGGGCGATTGGGTAGAGATCGTCCGCGTGGAAGGATCAAAGCTCATCTGCCGTCCCAAGTCCTGAAACATTTGATAGACGGATAACCCGTCGGAAAGGAAACAATCATGCTGAATCTCCAAGCACTTGCATTTGTTATGGCCGCCAACCCCGCCGCCATCATTATTGTCATCGCTGTAATCGCCGTTCTGGCCATCATCTGCATCTCCAACATCCATATCGTCCCCCAGGGCAAAGCCTACGTCATTGAGCATCTTGGCTCCTATCGCAAGACCTGGCAGACGGGTGGTATCAAGTTTACCATCCCCTTCTTCCAGAGAGTGGCCAAGAAGATCAACCTCATGGAGCAAGTAGCCGATTTCCCGCCCCAGCCCGTGATCACCAAGGATAACGTCCGGATGCAGATCGACACTGTGGTCTTCTTCCAGATCACCGACTGTAAGCTCTACACCTACGGTCACACCACCCCCATGACCGCTATTGAAAACCTGACATCCACCACACTCCGTAACATCATCGGTGAACTGGAGCTGGATGCCACCTTGACCTCCCGCGACCTCATCAACACTCAAATGCGCTCCATTCTGGACGAGGCTACTGATCCTTGGGGTATCAAGGTCACGCGCGTGGAGCTGAAAAACATCATCCCTCCCAAGGAGATCCAAGACGCCATGGAGAAGCAGATGAAGGCCGAGCGTGAGCGTCGTGAGGCCATCCTCCGCGCCGAGGGTGAAAAGAAGTCCGCAATTCTGGTAGCCGAGGGTCAGAAGGAGGCCGCCATCCTGAAGGCAGAGGCCGAGAAGCAGGCCGCCATCCTCCGCGCAGAGGCTCTCAAGGAAGCCGCCATCCGCGAGGCTGAGGGTGAAGCTGAGGCCATTCGTCAAGTGCAGGAGGCTACCGCCGCAGGTATCCGCATGATCAACGAGGCCACTCCTTCTCAAGCTGTGCTGACAATCAAGAGCTTCGAGGCTCTTGAGAAGGTTGCCAACGGTCAAGCCACAAAAATTATCATTCCCTCTGAGATTCAGAATGTTGGTGCGCTGGTGGCCTCAATCAAGGAAGTTGCCACCGACTCCCCTGTCGCTTCTGAAATTTCCGCCAAGCCCGTTGAGCCCTCTAAGAAAACTTCCGCACCTAAAACAGCTCCCAAAGCATAAATTTTTATGGCAAAACTGGAAATGACCCTGCGAGGGGACTTCTTTGACGTTGTTCGCAGGGTAACCGAAGAGATCGTGGACGGAAGTCTTTCTGCAGAGCTGGAGGACTCCAGCGATTTTCAAACCGAGTACGCCCGCTGTTCCGTCCGCGTCTTTGAACGATACAGCTTCGCAGGAGGGAATCGTGTCAGCCTCACCCTGACCTTCTTCTCCATCAACAGCGATGACCGAATTTTCGCCTCGGCAATCACGTCAGGAGGCTCTCAAGCGGTTTTTTTAAAGCTGAATACGTGGGGTGAGGAAACATTTCTGGACAAAGCTGAAGCAGCTCTGAGTCACTATAAAGCGTAAACCGTACACCTCCATCCGTTTGGTTGGAGGTGTATTTCTGTTATTTAAATATTTTCAAAAAGAAAAGATGACCCATAGAATATGGATCATCTTTTTTGCGCAAAATCGATCAATCGTTGGTTTCGTCATTCTCCGCACGTTCAGGCAATGCGGGAAGGGGTTCCTCTGAGGCAGCCAAGGCGAGGACACGACGCGAGATGACAGGTTCGCCCTTACCCAGAATGAAATCACGGGTAATGGTCACGGTCTCGGCGGTATCGTCGGAGGGAAGCTCGTACATGAGCTTCATCATGAACTGCTCCATGATGGCACGAAGTCCACGGGCGCCGGTGTTCCGCGCCAAGGCTTCCTCGGCAATTGCCTCAAGAGCCTCCTCGTCAAAGACAAGACGAACATGATCCATACCAAAGAGCTTCATATACTGCTTGATAATGGCGTTTTTGGGATCGCGCAGAATGCGGATTAATGCCTCGCGGTCAAGATCGTTCAGAGTCACGATCACAGGCAAACGTCCCACCAACTCAGGAATCATGCCGAATTTAACGATATCGTGGGGAACTACATTGGCATACACGCCCTCGGATACTCGCTCCGCCTTGGTACGGACTTGACCGCCGTATCCGATTGTGGAGCCGCCCTCACGCTTCTCAATGATCTTGGACAAACCGTCAAAGGCACCGCCGCATATAAAGAGAATATTCTCGGTATTAATGCGAAGGAATTCCTGATTGGGATGTTTTCGACCACCCTGAGGAGGTACATTGGCTACGGTACCCTCCAAAATTTTCAAAAGAGCCTGTTGAACGCCCTCACCGGACACATCACGGGTGATCGAGCGATTCTCGCTCTTACGGGCAATTTTGTCGATCTCGTCGATATAAATGATACCGCGCTCGGCCAGTTCAATATCGAAGTCAGCAGCTTGGATCAAACGAAGCAGAATATTTTCCACATCCTCGCCAACATAACCGGCTTCTGTAAGCGTGGTAGCATCCGCAATGGCGAAGGGAACCTTCAAGGTTTTAGCCAAGGTTTGCGCCAGATATGTCTTACCAACGCCCGTAGGCCCCAGCAAAAGCACGTTAGACTTCTGGATATCCACATCTCGCAAAGATTCCATATAATCCTCTACAGGGATTTCCGCGGTCTTCTTGCCCTTTTTCTTGGTGGGCATTCGTGTCAGGATCCGTTTATAATGGTTGTAGACGGCTACAGACAAAGCAATCTTGGCATTGTCCTGACCGATGACATATTCATCCAGAGCTTCTTTAATTTGCTTGGGCTTGGGAAGGCTGTCGATGTTCAAATCACCAAATCCTGCCGGATTCGCTGATCCCCCCATTGCCTCCTCAATGAGGTCAGAGCAAGCCTCTACACAGTAATCGCAGATATACGCTCCCGTAGAGGAAGGAATCAGAAAATTGACCTGATTCTCATTGCGTCCGCAGAAGGAACAAAAATGCAGACCCGTGCGGCCCTTTTCGCCTCCACGGTTATTGGTATTGGACATGAGGTAGGGATTCCTTTCGTAATGGGTATTAGTCGCGATGCGTGTAGATCTTATCGATAAGGCCAAACTCCAGTGCCTGTTGAGCAGTGAGGAAGTTATCGCGGTCTGTCGCGATTTCAATCTCCTGCACGGTGCGGCCCGAATTCTCAGCAAGAATTCGATTTAAAGTGTCGCGGGTGCGGAGAATATGATCTGCAGAGATCTTAATATCAGAAGCCTGCCCCTGAGCACCGCCGAGAGGCTGGTGAATCATAATCTCACTGTGGGGCAGAGCAATGCGCTTGCCCTTTGCGCCCGAGGAAAGCAGGAAAGCTCCCATGCTGGCAGCCATACCAATGCAGATGGTAGATACGTCACACTTGATGAAATTCATGGTATCATAAATGGCCAGACCGGCAGAGACAGAGCCTCCGGGGCTGTTGATATAGAAATAGATATCCTTGTCAGGATCCTGAGCCTCCAGGAAAAGGAGCTGAGCAACGACCAAAGAAGCCGTGGTGTCATTGACCTGATCTGCCAAGAAAACAATGCGGTCGTTCAACAGACGGGAAAAAATGTCGTAGGCACGCTCACCGTGATTAGTCTGATCAATAACGGTAGGAACCAGCGCGTTGTAAGGGAAATCGTGCATAAACATGTTCGGCACCTCTCATTCTTTAAAATTGTATGTGTCCGGAGACGGAAATGTTCCATCCGGTCATTTCAGAAACAAATTGCCGCGGTGGGCATAAGGCTGACCGCGGCAAAAGGGAAGCGAAATTATTACTCTGCCTGTGCGGGCGCAACAGCGTTGACCTTAACCAGTTCCATAGCGGCCTTGACGCGCAGATCTTCGGCAACAGACTCAGCAGGGATCATCTCCTTGACCTTATCAGTTTCCATCTGGTAAGCCTCGGCGAGACGTGTGTACTCGGCCTCAATCTCCTCCTCAGCGGCAGTCAGATTCTCCAGGTCGGCGATTTTCTCCAGAGCCAGACGGGTCTTTACGAAAGTCTCTGCCTGAGGACGGAACTGTTCACGCATGGTTTCCAGGGTCATGCCGGTATACTTGAAGTACATGGACAAATCCAGACCCTGCATGCGGAGACGGTTGTCATAATCACGGAGCATGTTCTCGGTCTCTGCCTCAAACATAGCCTCAGGAATCTCCTCTCCTGCCAGTTTCTCGCAGAGCGCCTTAACGATAACTTCCTCGAAGGCAGACTCTGCAGCAGACTCATGTCTCTTCAGGATCTTTGCCTCGATATCAGCGCGATATTCAGCAAAGGTATCGAATTCGGACACGTCCTTAGCAAAATCGTCATCCAGCTCGGGAAGCTCGATCTTGGTAATAGCCTTAACGGTTACCTTGAAGGTTGCGGCTTTTCCGGCCAATTCGGTAGCGTGATAATCCTCGGGGAAGGTTACGTTAACGTCGAACTGCTCACCGATCTTGTGACCGGCGACCTGCTCTTCGAAACCGGGAATGAAGGAGCCGGAGCCCAGCTTCAAGTTGTAGTCCTCACCCTTACCGCCATCAAAAGCGACCTCATCTACGAAGCCTTCGAAATCAATCTTAACGCTATCACCCATCTCAGCGGGGGTCTCGTCAGTGATTTCAGTCTCACGGGAGTTGCGCTCACGAACAATCTTAATCTCGTTCTCAACCTCAACCTCGGAGACAGGCTCTACGACCTTGGCGGCCTCGATTCCCTTGTAGCCCCCGATTTCAACGGCAGGCTTTACAGGAACAGTAGCGGAGAAGGTAATGCCGTTATCGTCGATGGACAAAATATCGAAATCGGCACGACCGACAGGCTTGACGCCGGACTCGCTCAGAGCGGCTTCGTAAGCGGCGGGAAGAACCTCATTGGCAGCATCCTCCCAAAAAATCCCCTTGCCATACATACGCTCGATGACAGAGCGGGGAGCCTTGCCCTTGCGGAAGCCGGGCACGTTGATCTTGCCGACCTGCTGACGGTAAATTTTGTTGACGGCCTTGTCGAAGGTCTCCTTATCGACGGAGAACTCCAGAAGCATTGCGCTCTTTTCGGCCTTTTCTGCTTTGATCAGACTCATGATGTAATGATTCCTTTCTTTTTCTCACGGGAACCATGCGATTTTTGGCATAGTTAACCCAACTACATTCATAGTATATTTTATCTGTTTTTTAGTGTTTTGTCAAGAGTTTTTCTCAATTTTCCAAAAAACCGTGCGCCAAAAGTAGACACAAACCGCCGTCAGCTTTTGTGCAATTATTACAAAACATCTTGCCGGATCAGATTTGAACCGAAGGAAGACGATATAGTGTAAAATCCATGGCATCCGAAGAAACCAAATGCATGGAGATCCCTTCGAATTCAAACTCCTTTGGAACGTTGTACATGCCGTGTATATGTCCAAAATAACATGTGGGATTTCCGTAGTCATGAAGTGTTTCCACAATGGGACGGCAAATAAAATCAAGCCATACGGGAGGGAAGTGTAAGAAAACCGAGATAGGACTCCGAATGCCTGTTGCAAGCTCATGCTCTCTTTGCAGCTGTACAGCGTTATCCAAAGATAACTGCAGTCGAATGACTTCGCGATTGATGATCTTCTCATAATCCACAGAACCGACTGTCACTTGCTGCTTCTCATCCAGAAACCATCCTCGCGTCCCGCAAAGCACTTGATTCTCAACCAGGTACGCATTATTGTTCAGTATCTTTACGGATTGAATACAATTCTCCTGAAAAAAAACGTTCATTTTGGAAGCGGTATTCCACCAAAAATCGTGATTTCCTTTTCCAATCAGCTTGGTCCCCGGCAAGCTTTCAATAAATTGAAAATCTGACAACGCTTCCTCCAGTTTCATTGCCCAGGAAATATCCCCGGGAATCACTACAGTATCTTCAGACGTAACCACGGCCTCCCAATTCCTGCGAAGCTTGTCGGTGTAACCCAACCAACGCTTGCCGAATTTTTCCATAGATTTATTCGTAACGGAGTTTGTAGACAGATGCAGATCCCCCATAACGTAAATAGCCATAGAGACCTCCTTTCTGAAGAGTATTGAGGAATAATTGATAGGACAACAGGGCAAAATACTGATGCGGAATATACCGCAAAAAAAGAAAGAAGGTACCGACTAATGAACAACAAGAATTGCTGTGATCATATTAAGGGTGTCACCTGCGACGTAAAGAACTGCGCTTATCACGATGGTGAGACACGTTGCACCGCGGGTGAGATCACTGTAGGCCCCACGTACGCATCCACCAGCCATGATACGGCCTGCGCCACCTTCAAGCCTAACCAGGACATGAAGCAGCGCTGAAAATAATCTTTTAGGGGTATCGTCTACGCGATACCCCTTTTTTTAGATCAACACCACTCCAGAACAGCGGCGGGCATATCATCGGCGTCAATGACTCGGGTAAATCTTACCTCTCGTTTGGCCAAGCTACGGAGGGGGTAGGGAATCTCCGTGCCGGTAGCATTGGCCAGCTCGTCCAATGCCTCCAGAGGGTCAGCAGGCTGAGTCTTACCCAAAGACTCATACACATCAGCCGCAAACTTGTAGGGGCTGGCGGTTGAATCCACTACGATAGGACGGACTTCGGCAGAGTCCAATGTGGTGATATATTGCTCTGCCGAGGAGAGCGCCACAGCGGTGTGGGTATCAGCCAGGTAGTCGTAAGACTCAAAGTAAGTTTTGATGGTATCGGCAGTAGCTGCCTCATCCGCAAAGAATCCGGAAAAATTCTCGTTGATAGCCGCAAGAACGTCCGAGTCAACAGTGTATACGCCGTCCTTTTTTAGGCTCTCCATATACATGGCTGTGCGCTCCTCGCCGGCGGTGAGGCACAGCAACCGCTCCAGATTCGAGGAAATAAGAATATCCATAGAGGGGGACATGGTGAGATGGAAGTCACGGTTACGGTCATAGATACCGGTTCGGAGAAAATCGGTCAGGATGTTGTTCTTATTGGAAGCGCAAACAAAGTGACGAATGGGTACCCCCATAAGCTTAGCAATGTAGCCTGCGAAAATATTTCCAAAGTTACCGGTCGGCACACAAACGTCCATAGTTTCACCCATCTTCAAGGCACCGCTGTTCAGGAGATCACAGTAGGCAGAAACATAGTAGACGATTTGGGGAGCCAAACGGCCCCAATTTATGGAATTAGCGGAGGAAAGAACATAGCCCTTTTCAAGCAGCTTAGCTGCCATATCGGCATCTCCAAAGATCTTTTTTACGCCAGTTTGAGCATCATCGAAATTACCGCGAATAGCGCATACATTGACATTTCCTCCGGTCTGTGTGGCCATTTGCAGTTTTTGCACGCGGCTGACACCGTCTACAGGGTAGAATACCATGATCTTGATTCGGTCAATGTCCTTATAACCCTCTAAAGCCGCCTTGCCCGTATCGCCCGAGGTAGCGACCAGGATCAACGCATCGTTGGTCTCGCCTGTCTTGACCAATGCGCGCGAGAGGAGGCGGGACATGATCTGAAGCGCCATGTCCTTGAACGCCGCGGTGGGGCCGTGCCAAAGCTCCAACGAATAAATATGATCGTGAATATTTACCAGAGGTGCGGCTCCCCCGGGGAAGGAGGTCTCAGCGTATGCGGCGTTGCAATCGGCCAAAAGCTCCTCGTAGGTGTAATCGGTGAGGAATTTACTTAGAATTTTGGCGGCACGGATAGAATAACTGTCACCGCACAGCTCTGTGATATTCTCAAAGGTCAGAGCCGGAATGCTCTCAGGGATGAACAGACCGCCATCGGGAGCCAAGCCCATTTTAATGACTTCTGCGGCGGAATACTTCTTGTGATGGGGGTCACGAGTGGATTGATACATCATGATAAAGAGTGCTCCTATAAGTAATAATATTGAATCATTGAATAGAAGAAATAATCACAGATTTCGCATAGCGAAATCATAGAAATTCTGCCAGAAAAGCTTGTGGATCAGCTTTTCGGAATAATTATGAGAGGCCATGATCTCGGCAACCTGTTCCAAATCCTTCACGCCGAAAAAGCCTTGTGGTAAATCAGTACCGTCCCAATCGGCGCCAAAGCCTACCATATCCTGACCGCCAAGGGACAAATAGTAATCCACGTGAGCAAATACATCCTCCGCCGTAGCCGGTTGAAGGGAAGTATCACGCAGATGAGAGGGACACAAACTCACGCCCACAATACCGCCTAACTCTTTAATGGCGGCAAAATGACGATCACGGAGATTGCGTGTATGGCCATACAGGGTGTGGGCGTTGGAATGCGTAGCAATGAACGGCTTTCCGTACGAACAGGCAATCGGAATAACATCGTCCACCGACTGTTCAGATGCATGGGACACGTCAGGAACAATGCCCCGTTCAAAGCATCCCTTGACCAAGTCTTTTCCAAAATCCGTTAGACCATTTTCGGTATTGTGGGAGCCACCGACGCAGGTATCTCCTCCCCAAAGTAAGGTCAGATACCTAACGCCTCGAGCCTTCAATTCATCCAGACGCTCAAGTTTCCCGGCTGTTAATCGTGCATCCTCAACCGCCAAAATCGCGGCGTGCCTACCTTCACGGACTGCCTTTTCCAGATCTGACGCCGAAGTCACTTGCAAGGCTTGCTCGGGAATACGCTCTATTTCTCGGGCAAAATTGTCCGATATAGCAAGAAAATGTGACCAGCAGGTTTCATCGTCAAGTCGTCTGTTACTCCAGATGGCGTAGTATTGCGCATACGCCTTATAACCGGCCGCTTGGTCCAAGGATATATGACAGCTGTCATTGTGATCCAGATGAACACCTCTGTGGAATAACTCGTAAGCGGTGTCACAATGGGTATCAAAAAGAGAAAGTTCCATTATCTCCTCCGTGTTTATGGAATTATCATGTGTTATCGTCCGTTTCCGTGAATGGCTCCCGGGAAACGCAGGATCTGTTCCACTTCCTCGGTCCCGTCAGCGCATTTTTTCAGGTACACCTCGGCTATGTCAATGCGAGGCTGAAGATCGGTGGGATGTTCGCGAAGGTAGGTTTTAACTGCCGTCAAAATATGTCTCCTTTTTTCTGCATTTACAGCGGCAGCGGGGCGACCGTAACGACCGGGCCTGTGAGGCACGGCATGACGTGCCTTAACCTCTACGAATACCAAATGTGTACTGTTTTGCAGAATCAAATCGATCTCGTTGTGGGATACATGGAGATTCCGTGCAACAATCGTAAAGCCATCCTGAGCATACAAATTTGCCACCGCGTCTTCTCCTAAACGCCCTAAAATGGCCTTGGACGTTTTAATAGAGTCTGAACCGCTCATGAATCCTGCTTATTATCATCCAGAAAGCGAATGAATTTGGTGCGGTGAATGGGCGAGGGACCGTGTTGACGAAGTGCAGCCATGTGTTCCTTGGTACCGTATCCCTTATGCTTGGCTATGCCGTACTGAGGATATTCCTCATCCATTTTCTCACACATCCGATCTCTCGTTACCTTGGCAAGAACGGAGGCAGCCGCAATGGACATAGACAACGCATCTCCTTTCACTACGGCTTGGGCAGGTATCTGAAAATCTCGGTCAATATTACCGTCAATTAAAGCAAAATCCGCCTTATAAGGTTGACCGTCCGGGGTTGTAAGCCCGTCGATAGCCCGTCGCATCGCCAGAAGGTCGGCCTCCAGAATGTTGAAAGTATTGATTTCCTCTACAGTCCCCTCGGCGATACCGTAGGCAATCGCCTGTTCCCTGATGAGGTCAAAGAGTTTATCCCGTTTCTTAGGTGTCAGTTTTTTTGAATCATTCAACTCGGGAATATCCAAATCATCGGGTAAAACGCAAGCGGCGGCCACTACAGGCCCACACAACGGCCCCCGTCCCGCCTCGTCAACACCGCAGACAACGGCGTAACCCTTTTGATGAAGTTCCCGTTCCAATTCAAAGGTAGGCATATTAGGTTTCCTCCTCACGAGGCGCTTTATTATATTGCGTATCAGTTCGGCTCTCCGCGTCAGTTATCTTTTCAGATGAGTGGTCCAACTTGCCGTTTGTTTCAGCCTTGACTTTTGGAGCCGGAAGCTTGTCAATGGTCAACCGACCGATCTTACCTGCACGAAATTCATCAATGAGCAGATTCGAAACACGCTCGGTATCCACAATGCCGCCGGGAATGAGGCAGCCTCGCTTTTTACCAATCAGACTGATGAGCTGAATATCCGTCAGATCCTTCCAGCTATCGGCATCTGTTAGCTTGAAACGTGTAGCCAACTCCGTGGGATATAAATCCCGCAGACGCCCTACCAGCTTGATGGCCAGATGTTCAATATCCAGAATATCGTCACGAATGGCTCCTGTGACCGCCAAATTCTCGCCAATGATCTGATCTTCAAATTTAGGCCACAAGACACCGGGCATATCCAACAGATCAATTCCGATTTTGGTTGTAACCCATTGCTTGTTACGGGTAACGCCGGGGCGGTTCTCCGCTTTAGCCTTGATACCGCCGCTCATACGGTTGATGAGCGTGGATTTGCCTACGTTGGGCACGCCAACCACCATGGCCCGAAGATGTCGCCCGGCCTGACCTTTTTCCTCATATCGTTCCACACGGTCTCTCAACACGGTACGAATGGCCTCAGGAAGCCTGTTCAGACCCTCTCCGGTCACACAGTCACATAAAATGCAGACTGTATGAGAATCAGTATAGAGCTTAACAAATTCCTTACTTTTTTTCGGGTCGGCTAACGAGGCCTTGTTGAGGAGCAGAATAGTTGGTTTATCTCCCGTCATTTTTCGAAGCTCGGGATTACGGGAGCTTACAGGAACGCGAGCATCCAGCACCTCGATAATGATGTGTACGTTTTTCAGGTTCTCGGTAATAAGCCGTCTGGTTTTGGCCATGTGACCGGGAAACCATTGAATGTGTTCGCTTGGCATACTGCCTCCTATCTGTGGATGATGAGATGAATCAGTCGAATACGGCCCAAGGCTTTAAACGAAGCACAGCTTTACCCAGAACACGACGAGTGTCCACAAAGCCCACCTGGACTGAACGGCTGTCAGCGGAATTATTGCGATTATCACCCATAACAAAATAGCATCCGTCAGGAACGGTGGTTTCAAAGATGCCGGTTTCGTAACTAAAGCCCGGCATACTGGGTGCCTGATCCCAGTATCCGATTTCTTTGCCGGAAGAATCCAACAGCGCGACGTAAGGCTCATCCAAAAGCACTCCATCCACGTAAACGCTTCCTGTGGCATACTCAATCCGTACCGTCTGTCCCTCGGTAGCAATCACACGTTTGACAATTGCCTCGTTAAAACGCTCATAGACATCGCTGGTCTGATGGAAGACCACAATATCTCCGGCCTCCACCTTGGCCAGGTTGGATGTGATGAGCATCTCGCTGTGAAACAGCGTATTCCTCATGGAACTTCCGTCCACACGGCAAACACGGAAGAACAGAGTAAACAAAAGCAGGGCAGTCACCACAGAAAAAACAATAACTTCCAGAAAGTCGTACAGGAAGGACGCTGTCGATTCTTTAGGCTTCTCAACGCTCTCCGGGCCCATGGCGGTCCCGTCCGGGTTTGCCTCACCCACAGGTGTGGTTTCCTCAATGGGTTGATGATTTTGATAATCCGACATGGATCATACTCCTTTCAAAGCAAACGTGGTCGGCAGGTAAGTACTCTCAGCGAATAATCATGCGTTCCAGCAGGGTATGCCCTTGTGGAACGTACAGCCCCGTTTCTGCGGCAGTAAACTCTGAGAAGACATCTACCCCTTGGACATCTTTCCGGGAATCGAAAAGAAGGAAGGGAACGGGCTCCTTGGAATGAGTACGAATCCGCAGAGGAGTGGGATGATCGGGCAGGACAAGAATTTTGAAATCTTCTCCGGTGCCTTGCAGGTATCCATAGACAGGTGCGAGGATTTTTTCGTCGATCAGCTCGATGGATAGTACCTTGTTGTCTACTTCGGCACGGTGTCCGCATTCATCGGGACCTTCCACATGGATATACACGAACTCCGCGCCGTCCTCAAAGGCTTGGATAGCGGCTCGTGCTTTGCCATCGTAGTTCGTATGGACGTTACCGGTAGCTCCCTCCACATCGATGGATTTCATACCGGCGCAAAGTCCAATACCCTTGATAAGATCAACTGCAGAAATGACTGTACCAGAGATTCCCCATTTCTCAGCGAAATTGGGAAGACGAGGCTTTTTTCCGGGGCTCCACAGCCAAGCCGAGTTAGCAGGCTTCAAGCCTCTGGCTCGTCTGTCCTGATTGACAGGATGCTGATCCAGCACCTCAAAGCTTTCCTTCATAAGACGATAGAACTCGCCACCGCCATTTTCCTCAGAGGGCAGATAGTCCCGGATCGTGCGGCCAATAATGTCATGAGGGCGGGCAAAGTCGTAGGTATCATTGCCATCCTTCCAAAGAATGCAATGGCGGTAACTGACACCGGTATAGAAATGACGATAGTCAGTACCAAAATGAGCCTCCAGGGCTTTGATGAGTTGATCTGCTTCAGCGGTGGTAATCTCATCGGCGGAATGATCCAGCATGATCTTATCCTCATACTCGCCTCCGTCGGAGAGAGTGACGATGTTACAACGGTAAGCAGTCTCATCAGGAGCCATTTCCAGCCCCATGCTGATAGCCTCCAGGGGAGAACGACCGCGGGAGTATACCTTTGGGTCAAAGGACAGAATGGCCATGTTGGCAGTATCGCTTTCAGGGACCATGCCGTCGGGTACATTTGAAACAAGTCCAACGGTGGAGCGCTGAGCCAGCCCGTCCATACAGGGCTTATGAGCATCCTCCATAGGCGTGCGATTGCCAAGGGCCTCCACGCGCTCATCAGCCATACCGTCGGGAATCAAAACCAGATATTTCATGGAAACAACCTCTTGCTAATGATAGAATCAGATTATTATACCACATTTTCGCTGTTTTCGCAAGGGCTGCAGAGAAATTCATGAAAATTTTATAAATAATCCTTGACTTTTCCCTTGCGAAACTTCTCCGAATATGCTATACTGTATAAGCAAATCACATGGAGGTTGAACCATGAATCAAGAACCCAATCAATTTGTCGAGCAATCCCGCCAAGCCAGCGAGGCAACTCAGCGGCTCAAGAAGCGAATGATTATTGTCCTGATCTGCCTGGCGGTCTTTGCTGTCATATCCCTGCTCCTGATCTCCTGGCTGGAAAAACTTGAAGAGACTCCACAACAGGAGCCAATCGTAACTCAAAAGCCCAACACCTTCATCCCCTACGAGCCCGACTGGGACCTGGATATCATGAAGGATCCCGGATATCTGGCCATGGACAGAACCGTATACTACTGCGATTCTCGCTACGGTATTACTGAGGTGCTTGACGAGAAAAGCAAAGACAAATACGGCCCTGCCGTGTCCCTGCTGAATGACATGATCGGCTACATCATCCATGGTGACCATGAGAGCTACAACACCCTGTTTAGTGAGAACTATTTCAAAACTGAAGGGAACGAACCCGAGGAGCCGTTCACCATGCAGCAGCTCTATGACATTAAATTAACCCTCATCCAGGAGACTGAAAAGAGCGAAAACGGCCAGCGGTATACCCAATATGAATTTGAAGTAGAATACCGTATCCGGCATAATAACGGCACCTTCCGAACAGACATTGACGAGGGCGAGTCCAGAAAGCAGTATTTTATCCTTTCGGACAGCACATCCAATGCCGTCCTCATCGATCAGATTCTGGGATATGTGTATAAAAGTTGAAAACGGTTGAAGCCAAGTAAGAGAACCGCCCTTTGCGTGATTCGCAAGAGCGGTTCCTTTCTTATTTCAAAAGCATGTGCAAGGTGCTTTCATCCAAATTAAAAACGGAAAAAGCCTCATCCAGCCGTTCCACGCGAGAAATACCCAAAATGGGATAGATCCTGACCTTTCTGTCATGGAGCAAATAAGCCAAGGACACAGCGGTAGGAGAGACACCCGTTTCGGATGAAACCGTAAGTATTCTCTCAGCTCGCGCAACTGTATTTGGGTTGAGGTATGTTCGGGTCATCCCTTCAGGAAGCCCTCCGTAACCATTTTCTCGAATATAGGAAAATAATCCTTGGGCTTGGGATGTGTAGGCCATGACGGGGATCCCGCTTTCGGCGTAGCCCTCATGCTCAGTGGAATCCATAACCACCAGGGTCGGATCGTAGACCCTCGCCTTGTTGATGAATGCGGCGTTGTGGAAGATCTGACTCACCGAAAACTCAGCCATGCCGTTGGCCTTCGCGAAAATGTTGGCCTCGTTTATCCGCGATACCGTCCAGTTGGAGGCACCAATTAGCCGTGTTTTGCCCTCCCGAACAAGGGTGTCCAGAACAGGCATGATTTCCTCCACGGGCTTGGACTCATCGTCGCGGTGAAGAAAGTAGATATCCACGTAATCAGTACCGAGATAGCGTAAAGAAGCCTCCATGTCGGCGCGGATATCGGTCTCGGTTATGCGGCGGGTCCAATCCGGAATAGAAGGATGGCCCCCCTTTGTGGAGATGACCACGCGGTCACGGCTGCCGCGTAGACGCATCCATTCGCCAAGAGTCTGCTCGGAGACTCCCATGCCATAGACGGCAGCCGTGTCGATAAGATTTCCACCCAGATCGGTCAAGGCGTCCAAAATAGTAAAGGCAATGTCGTGTGGAATG
>JAFQOC010000122.1 GCA_017420845.1 Clostridia bacterium | reverse complement strand
GATTGTCGATCACGCGCAAATTGAGTTTCGGCGCGGACGACGGTTAGATTGTCGATCATGCGCAAATTGAGTTTCGGCGCGGTTGACGGTCGAACTCGGCGGAGCCGAGTTCAGGAAGCTTGCGATGCAAACTTCCGCGTTCTTCGTTCAAATGGAGATTATGATTTTCATGAATACCAAACGGGAACGCGCTACAGTCCGGATGGGAAAGGATAGCTTTTTTATGTCTGCTCACAAAAAGAATCGCGTGCGTTTGCGCGCTCTTGTCTTGATGGCGGTTTTTGCCGCGCTGGCCTACGCCGCCATGTTCGTTTTCCGCTTCAACGTTACGTTCCTTACCTTCGATCTGAAGGATTCCGTCATTACTATCGCCGGTTTGCTCATGGGGCCCTTCACCGCCGCTACCGTCTCTCTTCTGGTGGCTACCTTGGAGTTCATTACCATTGGGGATACGGGATGGTACGGTTTTCTCATGAATTTTGCGTCCTCCGTGACGTTTTCTGTGGTATGCGCCGTGGTGTACCGCCGCAATAAGAAGCTCTCGGGAGCTATCATCTCGTTGGCATCGGGTGTGGTCGCCTTGGTGGCCGTCATGCTGACGCTGAATCTGGTGGTGACCCCCTTCTATATGGGCGCTCCCCGCTCCGCCGTCATCGACATGATCCCCACTCTGCTTTTGCCCTTCAACCTGATCAAGGCTTTGGTCAACGCCTCTCTGGTGCTGATCCTCTATAAGCCCGTCCGTCGCGCCATGCAGGCGGCCAACCTTCTGCCGAGGGCTGTGTCGGGCGAGAGCACGCCTGCCTCCGATCCCGCCGAAAAGAAAAAATCGGCACGGCGCAGTCTTTGGATCACCCTGGGCGGCCTGGTCTTTATGGCCGCAGTCATTTTCCTGTTCGTCACCCTGCTCCACGGAAATTTCTCCTGGGTGGGCGACTTTACCTGGTTTGAAAATCTCACCGATCTGTTCGGTGCTTCTCAATAAAGAAAGGTTTTTCCATGAAAGAAGCCGTAGCGAATTTCTTCCTTGAAACCGTTGGAGAGGAGCTTTGCGTCCTCTTCTGCTCCATGCTCCCCATCATCGAGCTCCGCGGTGCCATCCCCATGGGTGCGGCCTTTGGACTTCCTTGGTGGCAGACCTATATCATTGCCATCATAGGCAATATGCTCCCCGTCCCCATCATCCTTCTCTTCGTTAAGTCGGTGCTGACTTGGATGGCGGGCTGTCGGGTAAAGTTCTTCAATAAAGTGGCCAACAAAATGTTCGAAAAGGCCGAAAAGAACCGGGAAAAGATCGAAAAGTACGCCTTTTGGGGGCTTACCCTCTTTGTGGCGATTCCTCTTCCCGCTACGGGCGCCTGGACGGGTACCCTGGTGGCCGCCTTGTTCGATATGAAGTTCTGGAAGTCCCTCCTGTCTGCCCTGATCGGCGTTCTGATCGCCGGGGTGGTCATGACCCTCATCTCCTACGGCGTGGTCGCCGCCTGGGGAGCCCTGTTCTGAATGCTATAGCTCCGCGCAATCCCCGAATTTAAAAACGAGGTGTAATATGAAGCACGTAACCCGCATTCTGTCTTTCCTTCTTGCCCTCCTGTTGGCCACCGGCGTACTCCTTTCCGCCGTTTCCTGCGGCGAGCTCGATGAGCCTCCCTACACAGGTGGGACCAGCACCGACTCCGGCGCCGGGGCAGTAGAAGAAACCGAAACCGAGGATCCTTACGCTCAGTTGGTCAAGGAGAACTATGACCGCACCCTTACCATCCTCATCCGTGAGGACTGTACCGAGGATTTTGAGGCCGAGGGCCTCACGGGAGATCTGCTGCAGGACTCTCTCTACGAGCGTAACGCCATGGTCAGCGATGACTACGGTGTGACCTTCTCCTTCGTGTCTCAGGGCATAAACTACAACGGTGTCAATGAGGCCGTGAAGAAGCAGGTCAGCGGTGGCCTGTCGGACTACGACATTTTCATCGGCCACAAGTATTCCTATACCGATCTGGCCATGAACAACTACCTGTGCGATCTGAATCGGATCACCACCCTGAACCTGTCCGGCCCTTGGTGGGATAGAGGCTGCTACGAGAACCTGACCGTGGCAGGCAAGACCTACGTCATGACCGGCGACATCAATCCCTCCTCTTCCATGCGGATCTCCTCCTGTATGGTGTTCAACAAGGATCTGATGGCTGAGCTGGGTAAGTCCACCGACGAGCTCAACGAGCTCACCGAGAACGGCGGCTGGACTCTGGACGTGCTGTATCAGTACGCCAAGGATGTGAGCTTTGACCTGAGCGGCGACGGTAAGCTGAACTACAAGGATGATCGCTACTGTCTGACCGGCTGGATGATGGCCGCGCCTTACGCGCTGTACTACGGCTGTGACAGCTCCTTCGTCACCAACGTGGACGGCACCCCCGAGCTGACCGTCACCGACGAGAAGGTTACGGGAATCTACGAGAAGATCTACAAGGTTGTGGTGGAGCAGAACGCATACTACGTCACCGACCAGTCCCTGTATGACACCATGTTTGACGTTTTCAGGGAGGGGCGGGCACTATTCAGCGTCATGACCCTGAAGCTCATCTCCCAGTACCTGTCGGATATGGAGGAGGGCTACGGGATCCTGCCCGTGCCCAAATATGATACCTATCAGCAGGAGTACGTATCCTTTGTCAACGGCTCCACCGGTCTGGTGATGCTGTCCAAGAACGTCTCGGATCCCGAGTTTGTGGGCGATATCATGGAAGCTATGGCCACGTACAACTACAGCCATGTTACCCCCAACATGTTCCAGGTGGTCACCAAGCTGCAGGTTGCCCAGGATCCTGCCTCTGCCCGCATGGTGGATCTGATCATCCGCAACCGTGTTTTTGATCTGGGCTATTTCGCAGATCTGTCGGTGACCAATTTGGTCAAGGACCGCTTGAATGCCAAGAAGCCCGAGATAGCCTCCGGACTGCGTTCCGGACGCAAGGCTGCATCCGGCAGCCTGGAAAAGCTTTTGCAGAAGATGGATCAGTTTACTTGATTTTCCTTCGGCGTTTGCGCGCGGAAAGCACTTTTTTTGGGGGAATATCTCGGCATTTGCCGTGAAACCCCTTGACAGATGAAACGTTTTCCTGTATAATAAAACTATCCTTATTTCATTACGGAGGTAATTATATCCATGAAATCCTTGCATGTCAAGAGAAGCCTGTCTCTGTTGATGGCCCTGCTTTTGACCCTGGGTGCTCTGTTTACGGCTGTATCATGCGCCAATCAGGGCGATGATCCTGCAGCTACCACCGGACAGAGCACCGAGAGCCAGGAGACCGAGACCGAGTTGGCCTATGACACCGTCGAGAAGCAGAAGTTCGACCGTGAGTTCAACATCCTGTCCCGTGACGATATCATTGAGGACTTTGAGGTGGAGGACCTGACGGGAGATCTTTTGGACGATCTTCTCTATGAGAGAAACACTCAGGTTGCTTCCGATTTTGAGATCGAGTTTTCCTACTACCAGCTTCCCTACGACCAGGTTAACACGACTCTGAACACCCAGTCCACCAGCGGCTCCGACGACTACGACTTCTACATCGGTCACAAGTACTCCTTCGGCACTTGTGCCCAGAACAACTACTGCTACAACCTGGGCGAGATTACCGAGATCGATCTGACCCAGCCCTGGTGGGATCAGTCCTGCTACAAGAACATGACCGTAAACGGCCGTACCTACGTCATGACGGGCGACATCTTCCCCTCCTCCATGCTGTTCTCCTCCTGCCTGGTCTTCAACCGCAAGATGGTGAAGGAGCTGGGCAAGTCGGATGCCGAGCTCTTTGAGCTGGTCCGCAACGGTGGATGGACCATGGACGCCATGTACGATTACTGCAAGGAGGTCACCTTCGATCTCAACGGCGACGGTAAGCTGTCCTACACCGACGACCGCTACTGCTTGTCCTCTTGGATGATGGACGTGCCCTTCAGCATGTACTACGCCTGCAACGAGAACTTTGTCACCATCGTGGAGGATACCCCCGAACTGACCTACGATACCGAGAAGGTCATCGCTATCTACGATAAGATCTACAAGATCATCGTGGAGCAGAACGCTTACTTCGTCACCGATATCAACGTCTACGCCACTACCTACGACGTCTTTACCGCCGGACGCGCCATGTTCTGCGATATGTCTCTGAACAAGATCTCCACCTTCCTGTCCGAGATGACCGATCCCTACGGCATCCTGCCCATGCCCAAGTACGACGAGGCTCAGTCTGAGTACCTCTCCTTCGTCAACGGCGCGACTGCCCTGGTCATGGTCGCCAAGACCGAGAAGGATCCCGAGTTCGTGGGTACCATCATCGAGGCTATGGCCACCTGCAACTATGACCGCGTGACCCCCAAGCTGTTCCAGGTCATCACCAAGCTCCAGGCCGCCCAGGATCCGGATTCCTCTGCAATGGTGGACTACATCGTCCGCAACCGTATCTTCGACCTCGCCTACTTCGCTGATTTCCCCATCAGCAACGTAGTCCTGGAGAATCTGAAGACAGGTCAGGAGAGCATCGCCTCCAAGATGACCGCTTCGGGCAAGAGCTCCAAGACCATGCTCACCCGTATGCTCAAGATATTTGAGCGGCACGAGTGATCCATCAAAAAGATCATCAACACTTATCAAGAGTGACGGAGGGACAGGCCCTGCGAAGTCACGACAACCTGCCGCCCGCAAGGGGCGGTAAGGTGCCAATGCCTGCATGATGAGAGTCAAACACAGAAAAGCCCTCTGTCTGACTCGGCAGAGGGCTTTTTCGGGTAAAGAGATGCCCTCTCACCACGCCCTACTAACGATCCGGTAGGAGCACACCTGCGTGCGCGCCTGAGTTCCGTCGGGATCGGCGTGCGCACACATGGATGCGCCCCTACCGAGGGATGTAGAAAAACGGGATCATAGAGTTGACTGTAATAGGGAAGCATCCCGACAAGATAGATCCATGCAGAAACAAACGAAAGGACATAGAAACATGATCAACGACAACCGCAAAGTGCTGTTTACCAGCGAATCCGTGACCGAAGGTCACCCCGATAAAATTTCCGATAAGATCTCCGACGCCATTCTGGACGAGTTACTCCGCCAGGACCCCATGTCCCGTGTGGCCTGCGAGACCTTCTGCACCACGGGTCTTGTGGCCATTATGGGTGAGATCACCACCAAGGCCACCGTGGATTTCCAGAAGATCGTCCGCGAGACCGTCCGTGAGATCGGCTACACCCGCGCCAAGTACGGCTTTG
>JAFQOC010000121.1 GCA_017420845.1 Clostridia bacterium | reverse complement strand
CCTATGTCCACCCCCCGCCCCCTGACCGACGCCGAGATTGTAGCGTTGTACCTGGCCCGCGACGAGCGTGCCGTGGAGCACACCGCCAAAAACTACGGTGCCTACTGCCTGACGGTGGCCATGAATATCCTGCAGAGCCACCCCGACGCCGAGGAGTGCGTCAACGATACCTACCTCCAGGCCTGGCGCTCCATCCCGCCCCACAAGCCCACCGTCCTGCGGCTGTTTCTGGGCAAGATCACCCGCCGCCTGGCCATTGACAAGTACCGCGCAAACAAGACCCGCAACCGCGGCTTTGAGGTGGCTCTGGACGAGATCGCCGAGATCCTTCCCGCCCGGGAGGAGGACGATAGCGAGTTGCCCGCCCTGCTGGCCGACTTCCTGGCCTCCCTCCCCGCCGAGGAGCGCAACCTCTTTATCCTGCGCTACTACAACGGCCACTCTGTGGCGCGGCTGGCCCAGGCCTTTGGCATGAAGCCCAACAACCTCTCCGCCCGCCTCTACCGCACCCGCGAGAAGCTCCGAGCCTACCTCGCAGAAAGGGGGTATCAGGTATGAAAAAGAATCAGGAACGCGCTCTGAACGCCTTCGCCGCTCTGGAGTCCCTGCCCGACGGTATGCTTCTGGAGGCTGAGCAGGCTCTTATTGCCGCCGAGGGCGGTGTCATCGCCCCCGTGAAGAAGCCCAAGCCCAAGGGAGGCTTTGCCCGCTTTATGCGGAGCGGATGGAGTGTAGCCGCCATGGTGAGCGTGGTCGTGCTGGCCGTGCTGGTCTTTGTGATCCGCGCCGGGCATACCGCCACCGTCACCTACGAGCCCCCCCAAATGCCCGCCGGAGGATGCACCATTGAGATGAGCGACCACGGCGTGAACTTCACCATCGCCACCGAGCTGGAGAACTACCCCGACGGCACCGACCTCATCAAGGTGGTCATGACGGGAAAGGTCAAGGGAGAGCCCTTCTCCGGGTTCAACGGCTGGCATCTGGAGCGGATCACCGAGGAAGGGTGCGAGTTCGTACCCATCTCCTTCGGCTTTTTAGGCTTGGATAGCGTCAAGCCCGATCGGAACGAGTACGCCACAGATATCCATAGGATCCACATATACGGCACGACCCTGAAGGCGGGGTCTTACCGCCTCCACGCCACGGAGTACGACGGGGAAAAGCCTGTCTCGGTGGCCTGGTGCACCTTTACGGTGGGAAACCCCGACGGCAACACCGAAACGCCCCCCACCATGGAGTATCCCCCCGCCGACGAGCGGCCGTATACCGTTACCACTCCCGACAGCATCGGGTATGGCACGGCGGGGTTGAGCATCACCGTGATGGCCGTGGAGCAGGGGGTTAGCCTGATTCCTCATCGCAACTACCGCATCGTCAAGCTGGCAGGCCCCGCAAACGGCGAGGGCGCGGCTTGTGTGCAGACCGCCGTGGGAATGGAGATACGCCCCACTCCCGAAAACGGCGGCTATGCGGTGTTTGAGGACTGGATCACCCTCGTGAATCCCGAGGAATGGCTCCCCGGTCTCTACCGCCTGTACGCCCTGAATTTCGACGGGGAGTACGTGGACTACTGCGATTTCGTCATCACGGGGGACCACGGCCGCTCCTTCGAGATGTTTTTGAACGAGACCGCCATCACCACCCTGCACACCGCCCTTTCGGCCAAGATCATTCCCCATGAGAAGGGTGTCTCCTTCGGCGGCGGGAATCAGTGGGCGCTGTACCGCGTGGAGGGGCAGGAGCGTACTTTGATCGGCTCCCGCTCCACCGAGGAGGCCTTCGAGCCCCCCGAGGTCGCCCCCGACGAGTTCTGCGTGGTGAGCCGCTTTGCGAGCTTCCGGGATCTGACGGGAGAAAAGAATCTCCCCGCAGGACGGTACGAGCTGGTGTACGATCCAAACGGCCATGCCGTCACCCTGCCCTTTACGGTGACGGAGAGCCCCACCGTAAGCTTTGAGACGGCCTTCCCGGGCTTCCGTATCAGCCTGCCCGAAAACGCCTACCTGCATGACAAGCCCAACGGCCTTGTGACCAACCGCGGTCTTGAGGATCCCGGCCCGCCCGATCTCATCACCGACGAAAGCCTCCCCGCCACCCGTACCCTCACCGTGGACGGGCAGGAGCTGACCCTGACCTACTTGTATACCGAAAGCCGAAACAGCCCCTCGGATACCGATCGCTATATCTATACCCAACCGGGCCACGCCGAGGGGGAGTGGAGCATCCTGGCCATCTACCCCCACGGCTCGGATCAGCTCTCCCAGATCAATTACCGCTGTCGGGACGGCTTCCTTCTGAACGGTCTCCCCACTACCCAAGACGCGGCCCGGAAGGTGGCCGATGCCCGCGTGAAGGAGCTGTTGGGATCCCTGCCCCGCTCCACCAAATATACCTACGATGCCGACGCCTCCCGTCCGTGCCACACGATCACCTACCACAACACCGACTCCCTGATCAACACCGCTTCGGTGGGTATCTATACGCTCTCAAACGCGGATATCGTCCAGATCGCAGTTTCCTTCCCGCGCCTTGACGAGGAGAAGATCATGACGGATATGGAGAGCCTCGGAGACTGGAGCATAGAACGGCTGACCGTCTCTCTGGAGGATTTCCTGTCCCGCTACTACGCGGATTCCGCCGTAACCTTCGAGGGTCTGGAGGAAGGGGTCTACGCCACCGCGGGTCCCCGCTTCCACTACACCGCCACGGTCACGGTGGCGGGACAGCGGCAAAGCGTCTCGGTTCAGGTCTACCGAGGGGGACTGAAAACCGACGACCCCGACAAGATGGCAGCCCGCGCCCGATTCCTGTGGGCTGACGGCTCACCCATGCTGGATCTGAACGGCTACGGTCTCCCCGTCCTCCTTTTGACCGAGGACCGTGACAGCATCATTGGCCTGCGGACGGGGGATCTGGTGGAGGTCATCATCAGCCGGAATATCCTTGAGACCGCCCCCGCCACGACACAGCTGTATGATTTCCGCCGCGTAACAGGGGGGAGCATGACGGATATTTCCAAGGAGGCCCTGGAGCTTTTGGAGGAATCAGGGTATCCTGTTACCGAGGGCTCCGGCGAGACCGTGACCGTGACAGGCCGTTACCTGCCCGAAAGAACCGTCAGCCTGCTCATTCCCGAGGAGGGCGATCCCATCCTTCTCCGCATACGGGAGGACTACGGCATCAGCTATGAGGAGCTGTCCACGGGGGATCTGGTGGAGGTGACCATCCTGAATCGGATCATGGAGACCTACCCCGCCCAGTCCGACCTCTTCGCCATCCGCAAGCTCTCCGACGGCTCCTCCTCGGATATCCCCGCCGACGTGCTGGCCAAGCTGGACGAGAACAGCTGGTATCGGGAGGAGGATTGACCCCGCCGCGTAAGTCCCCACAACCACCCTGCGCCTTTGCGGGGTGGTTTTCTCTTGCCGAAACAAAAAAATTGTGCTATAATGTGAAAAAGCTTTCCCGAAAGCGACATATGGCCCCCGGTTTGGTTGTCTGTATATGTGAAACCACCCGAAAGGAGTGATCCCATGAACGATGAGTCCATCATCTCCCTCTACTTCGCCCGTGACGAGCAGGCCATCGCCGAGACCGCCGCGGTGTACGGGGCCTACTGCCACCGCCTGTCCATGAATATCCTCCGCGACGAGGGGGAGGCCGAGGAATGCGTCAACGATACCTACCTGAAGGTCTGGAACTCCATCCCCCCCGACCGTCCCCTGTCTATGAGGGCCTATCTGGGCCGCATCGTCCGCAACCTCTCCCTCAACCGCTACAAGGCCATGCTCCGCCGCAAGCGCAACCGCGAGCTGGAGGCCTGTATGCTGGAGCTGTCGGCGTGCGTCACCCTCCCCGACGACCGCCTGGACGACCTGCCTGCCCTCCTGGATGATTTTCTGTCCACCCTGCGGGACGATGAACGCCGCCTGTTTGTGGGCCGCTACTGGCACGGCTACACCGCCGAGTCCTTGGCGGGTGCCTACGGCATCACCCCCAACGCCGCCGTCCTCCGTCTCCGCCGCACCCGTGAAAAGCTCCGCGCCTATCTCACTGAAAGGGGGTACAAGATATGAACGCTGAAAAGACCCGCGCTTTGCGCATTTATGAGAAAATGGGAGACATCGGGGACCGCTATATTCTGGACGCCGAGATCCCCGCGGAGATACTCCCCGTTCCGGCTCCCCGCTTCGGGGGACTCCGCCGCTTTCTGAACAGCGGGTGGGGGGCCGCCCTTATCTCGGGCATCGTGGCCCTGTCTGTGCTGGCATTCATCATTCGTGCCGGGCAAAATCCCCCTGTGGAGCCACCGCCTCCGGCCAACAGCAGCGGAGAGACCACCGCGCCCGTTTTGGATTATCCCCCCGCCCAAGAGCAACCCTATACCATATACGTTCCCGACGTTTCCTACAGCAACCACCGCATTCCCGTCACCGTCACGGCCAAGGAAAAGGGACAGAGCCTGGATGCCCCCTTCCGAAACTGGAAGATCGTCAAGCTGATGGGCACGTCAGACCCCCATCAAGCCGATTGGTATTACTCTGCGGAGGAGGTCGGAGCTGTCCTCCCCTCCGAGGAAAACGATGGATATGCCGTGTATCAGGAAGAATTGACGGTATACGCTTGGAATCGAGGAGTTTACCGTATTTATGCCCTGAATGAAAACGGCGAATACGTAGACTACTGCGACTTCGCTTTTTTTGCCGATAATCCGCTGCCCTTCGAGCTGTATTGGGTGTCGAATGGCAGAGTCCCCACTTCGCGGAATACCCATCTGGAGGTCCTATTCCAAAGCAAGTATCGGGGGCAGACGGTGGACTGCGAGATCCAATGGTCCATCTACCGTATCGAAAACGACCCGGAGACCAAAATCCTCATAGGTACCTCCGAGAGTATGCGGCTCTATATCCCCTCAACCGACCCCGACGAATTTGTCACCAAGACTGTCCTTTTGAGCATCGAACAGGCAACGGGTGGGAGCGCGGTCACCTTGCCCTCGTACGATGTTGTCTATGAGCTGGATCTCCACTACAAGACCGATTCGGGAGAAATCTATGACTTCCCCATAATATTTGCGGTACATGACAACGAGTAACGCAATCGGCAGAATCATCACAAAAGAGGGGTTCCCATCCTGCGGAGCCCCTTTTTTGCACCCCTTTCCTCCTGTTTTTGAAAAAAACTCCCCCAAACCGCAAAAAACTTTTCTGTACCCCCTTGTCAAATCCGCCGTTTTGGTGTATAATAGGATGTAACTGTATGCGGACAACCCTTTTTCGGGGGCTTTGACCGCAAAGAACAAGAAAAATAAACCTTTGGAGGTATTTTACAATGGTAGTAGCAGGCGATTTCAAGAACGGTCTGACCTTTGACATGGACGGCGTCGTCTATCAGGTCATCGAGTTCCAGCACGTTAAGCCCGGTAAGGGCGCCGCTTTCGTCCGCGCCAAGATCAAGAACTGCATCTCCGGCGGCGTGACCGAGCGCACCTTCAACCCGACCGACAAGTTCGAGAACGCGTACATCGAGCGTAAGGATATGCAGTATTCCTACGACGACGGCGATCTGTACCACTTCATGGACACCGAGACCTGGGAGGAGACCCTCATCGGTCACGATCAGGTGGGCGAGAACTTCCAGTTCGTCAAGGAAGAGATGATGTGCAAGATCATCTCCTACAAGGGCACCATCCTGGGTGTCGAGCCTCCCACGTTCGTGGAGCTGGCCGTTGTGTCCACCGAGCCCGGCTTTGCCGGCAACACCGCCACCAACACCCTCAAGCCCGCCACCCTGGAGACCGGCGCGGTCGTCAAGGTCCCCCTGTTCATCAACGAGGGCGAGGTCCTGAAGATCGACACCCGTACCGGCGAGTACCTGTCCCGCGCTTAATTTCCCATAGCGCATTCCGACTTCGCGGGCGCTTTGGCCGCGGGTCACACTTCCATTCTTTACAGAAAAGGAGACTTTTGTCATGTCTATGATGGAAAAGGCAATGTATCTGAAGGGTCTGTGCGACGGTCTGGAGCCTGACACCACCACCAAGGAGGGCAAGCTCATCGCCGCCCTGCTGGATATGGTCACCGAGATGGCCGCCGAGATGGACGATATGCAGGCTGAGATCTGCGAGCTCAAGGACTACTGCGAGGAGTTGGACGAGGATCTGGGCGACGTCGAGGAGGTCCTGCTGGATTTGGACGACGAGGACGAGGATGACTTTGACGACCTGTCTGACGACGACTTCGCGTGTGACGGCGACTGCGCCGGCTGCGACTTCGACTGCGGCTTCGACGAGGATGATGACGATTTCTTCGACGAGGATGATGACGAGTACTTCGAGGTTATCTGCCCCGCTTGCGGTGACGTCATCAACTTCGATTCCTCCATCGACCCCGAGAATCTCATCTGCCCCAACTGCGGCGAGAAGTTCGAGTGCATCGTGGACGAGGATGACCTCAAGGCTCTGGAAGAGCTTGACGAGACCTCTGACGAGACCTCTGAAGAGACCTCTGAAGAGGAGTAATTCTCATCCCCCATAAAAAGAGGAGACTGCGGGTCTCCTCTTTTTTGTCGATTCAGCAGGGACACAACCGAACATGGCGCCCTCTGCAAAAAAGCAGCCATTCGCTGTAAGTCAAATTGTAGTGTAACGATTCAGCCGATATGAAAATTGCAGTTTATCGGGGTGAGGCCACCCACGTTCCCTCTACGGCAACGATGGGGGTCAAGGGGGCGAAGCCCCCTTGACCTAAAGGCGATGGCCGGCGGTGTCGGGGGCGGCCTTGAGCGCCCTGACGCGCACCGGTAGGTGCAAGAAAATTGTTGTGAACCAAGGGATTTTGGACAAATCCCTTGGCACGTATGTTCTTCGTTATAGCCAATTTTCTTGCGGCTTCCGCCGCGCGTCAGAGGGCGTTCCCCCCTCCGACACCGCCCCCCTT
>JAFQOC010000120.1 GCA_017420845.1 Clostridia bacterium | reverse complement strand
CCCGTGACATCAGTGATCAGAGCTCCGCTCTTCAGAAGGCTCTGGTACTGCTCGATCCACTCCACGAATACGTGGGGATACAGGGCAAAGATCACCAGATCCGCCTCCCCGATGAGCCGCGGATCGGGGGTAGTGGCGCCCTCGTCGATCAGGCCCTCCCGCAACCCGTAGTCGATGGAGCTCTGCTCCAGGGTAATGGTGCTGATATGGAAGCCAAAGCGTCTGAGGACCTTGGCGTAGCTTCCGCCCAGAAGTCCGAGACCCACGATGAGAATTTTCTTGCTTACGTCTACGATCATGATACAGTCACCTCCGCGCCCAGTCGTAGGATATCCTCAAAAAAACCGGGATAGCTTTTCCTGACGGCCTCCGCGCCCCGGATCGTCCCGCCCGTTTGGGACAGGATCACCGACAGGGCCATGACGACGCGGTGGTCGTTGTGTCCGTCCAAGGCCTCTCCCCCGTATCGGAGGGTCTGCCGCGGAACGGTAATGACGTTGTCCCCGAGGATCAGACCTCCGCCCAGCTTTTTCAGCTCCTCCCCCATGGCGGCGCCGCGGTCGCTCTCCTTGGCCTTGAGGCGTTCGGTGCCCGTAAAGGTGGCACCGTTCAGAAGGGCCGCCAGGGCAATGAGCACGGGACCCAGGTCGGGACAATCCGAAAGATCCAGGGTGGGGCTTCCGCTTTTCAGCTGTTCAAAGCAGTCGCGGTACACCCGATCCCCTTGGAGGCTGTCTGCCCGCAGGTTCCCCACCGTCACGTTGGAGCCGATGCAGTTGAAGGCGTCCAGAAAGGCGGCGTTGGAGAAGTCCCCCTCGATCCGCCCCGAAAAGCTCCGCATCCGCGACGGGGTAATACGGACGGTATAGGGATCCGCGAAGGCGACGTCTGCCCCGAAAGAGCGGAGGGCGGACAGGGTCAGCTCCACGTAGGAGCGGCTCTCAAAGGGCGGCGTGATCTCCACGGCGGACTCCTTGCCCAGATAGACGAGGGCCAGGATCATGCCCGTGATGAACTGACTGCTGATATCCCCCCGCAAGCGGTAGCGGCCTCCCCCCAGATGCCCGCAGAGGGTGACAGACGTCTTGTCCCTCCGGAAGGCAAAGCCCAGCTCGGAGCATAGCTCCTCGTACACCCCGAGGGGGCGCTCCATCAGCCGCTCGCTTCCCTGCAGGGTAACGGGACGGCCCAGGCAAAGGGCAAGGGGAATGAAAAAGCGCAGGGTGCTTCCGCTCTCCCGACAGGGCAGAACGGGGGAAACTGCCGTCATGAAGCCTGCGGGGTCTACCGTTACCTTATCCCCATTGGCGGTGATCCCCGCCCCCAGCGCCCGAAGGCAATCCATACTGGCCAGGATGTCCTCGCTGAAGTCCACCCCCGTCAGGGTACAGGTATGCCCCGAGAGGGCGGCCCCGATGAGGTATCGGTGGGCCATGCTCTTGGAGGGCGGTGCGTCGATTTCTCCGCGCAGCTTGCACGGCTTGAATATAGCGGTCAAAATATCATCTCCTGTAAAATACTACTACGGAACGGGCTGTCATTCCCGCAGTCCGTCCAGACAGGCCTTGGCCATCTCCACAACCCGGGTACAATCCAGGGTCAGCATCTCAAAGCGGCCGATCTCGCTCACGGTAGTGACGGTGACGGTTGCACCGTCGGCCTTCTTGTCGTGGAAGGCAGCCTCAGCGATCTTGTCCCAATCGTATGCCATGACGCGGTACAGCCCGCACCGCTTGAGCACCTGAATCACCCGTGGGCGGATCTCCTCCCCGCACATGGGGAGCATACCCAGAGCCACGCACTCGCCGTGATACAGCTCGGCCATGCCTCCGCTGCTCTCAATGCCGTGACCCACCGTGTGGCCGAAGTTGAGGATTTTGCGCAGTCCAGCCTCCCGCTCGTCCTTCTCCACCACGTCCTTCTTGACCATGAGGGAGCGGACAATGATCTCGTCGAGGTGGCTTTGGATGTCCTCGCGCTCAAAAATACCGAACAACACCTCGTCCGAGGTAAGGGCCACCTTAACCGCCTCGGCCAGACCGTTGGAGATCTGGCGCGGGGGGAGGGTTTTCAAAAGGTCGGGGTCGATCAGCACCTTTTTGGGCTGGTAGAAGGCACCCACGATGTTCTTGACCCCGCCGAAGTTGATGGCGGTCTTACCGCCAATGGAGGAGTCGATCTGGGACAGCAGGGTGGTGGGGATGTTGTAGAAATCAATTCCCCGCATGTAGGCCGAGGCCGCAAAGCCCGCCAGATCTCCGACCACGCCGCCGCCTACCGCCACCACGCAGTCCTTGCGGGAAAAGCCGTGCTCCAGCATGGCGGAGAGGAGCGTACCAAAGCCCTCCAGACTCTTGGAGGCCTCCCCCATCTCCACGGTGCAGATCACGCTCTCCTTGCAGAGGGCGGCCACCGTCTCGGCGTACTCCGCGGGGACCCCCGTATCGGTCACCACCAGGACACGGCGGTTCAGGTTCAGATATTCATGGGCCTTTGCGAGGAGCCCCCGCTCCACGAGGATATCGTAGCTGTCCTCGCCCAGATTCATATGGATGGTCATAGTTCGTTCCTCATATCTCGGTGTGGGGGGAGAAGGTGCCCGCCACCTTCAGCCTTTCACACACCGTATTCAGCTCAGCCAGCATCGCCGCGCCGCTCTCGGTGTCGGTGGTGCCGTCGATTTCCACGTAGAAGTAGTACTGCCAGGAATGCTTTTTCATGGGTCGGGAGCGGAGGGCGGTCATGTTGTAGCCGTGACGGCCGATGATGCCGATGGCCTGTGCCAGGGAGCCCGCCTCGTGCTTGACGGTAAACATCAGAACCGTGCTGGTCAGAGCGGGGGAGACCGCCCTCACCTTGGAGAGGACGACAAAGCGGGTGGTGTTCTCCCCGCTTTTGTTGATATTGGCCTCGATGACCTTGAGACCGTAGATCTCGGCGGTCTCCACGCTGGCGATGGCGCCAAGGGTCTTGTCCCCTCCCTCGGCCACGGTCTTGGCGGCGAGGGCGGTGTTGCTCACCTCCTCGGTGGCAAAGCCCCGCAGCTTGAT
>JAFQOC010000013.1 GCA_017420845.1 Clostridia bacterium | reverse complement strand
GGCGCACACATAGGTGCGCCCCTACCCTCTCTTGGTGAGTCTCGCGCAGATCAGCCTCTGTTGGCGGTCGCCACAATATTCGCGCCGGTACCCAGCAGGTCAGGGAGCAGAATATCCCCGATCCGCACCAGGTTGGGAGCGGACAGAGCATTGACCGCCTTCATGGCCTCGAACAATAGCTCGCGGGGGATGGCGCGGTCGGTCTTGCAGGGGACCACACCGCCGTCCACGGTGGGAGCGGTGGTGGTCAGCACGCGGGTGGGGTGGGTGCACTCGGCGGTGGCATAGTCCATGCCCCGCTTACAGCCCTGGCCCTCCACGGACACCACGGGGTTCTCCAGAGCCGAGTCCAGCGTCACGGTGAGGGTACAGCCACGGGGGCAAACGATACAGGTCAGATTCTTTTTGGTGATAGCCATTACGCGTTGCCTCCCTTCTTGGCAGATTCTTCAATGGACACAAGCAAAGTGTCGGCGGTGGCGGCGGTCAGGTCGGCGGCCTTAATGGTAATGGTCTCCATCTCGCCGGGGGCGACCTTGATGCGCTTCTTCTTGGAGATGATATTGCCATCCGCTGCACCATCGGTGCGAACCTCACGGACGGTCACGGTGACGTCGCGGTAGATATCGGAGGGACGGAAGTAAACGGTTACGTCGGCGGTGTTCTCGGTGATAGTGACGGTCTGGGGAACGGTGTAGCGCACCTTGCCGTCGGTCTTCAGGGTGATGGTTCTGCCCTCGGTCAGCTCACCGCGGAGATGTGCGGCGGCGGAGGTGCCCGCCAGAGCGGCCTCCTCCGAGACGTAGTCCACCAGATCGTGGACGTGGAGCACGTTACCGCAGGCGAAGACACCCTTCAGGGAGGTCTGGCGGTACTGATCCACGGTCGCGCCGCCGGTAATGCCGTCCATACCGATGTTTGCCCCTCTGGTCAGCTCGTTCTCGGGGATCAGACCGACGGAAAGAAGCAGGGTATCGCACTCAAAGTAGATCTCGGAGCCGGGGATGGGACGGCGCTTTTCGTCCACCTTGGAGACGGTGACACCGGTCAGACGCTCCTTGCCGTGGATCTGAGTCACGGTGTGGGACAGCATCAGGGGGATGCCGAAATCGTCCAGACACTGGGTGATGTTGCGGGCCAGACCGCCGGAATAGGGCATCAGCTCGCAAACGGCCTTGACCTCGGCGCCCTCCAGGGTCATACGGCGGGCCATGATGAGACCGATGTCGCCCGAGCCCAGAATGACCACCTTGCGGCCGGGCATATAGCCCTCCATGTTGACGAACCGCTGGGCAGTACCCGCGGAGTAGATACCGGCGGGACGGGTACCCGCAATGTTCAAAGCACCCTTGGAGCGCTCACGGCAGCCCATGGCCAACACCACGGCCCCCGCGCGGAGGGTGAACATCCCCTCGGCCTCGCTGATAGCGGTGACGTAGGCGGCGATACCCTCCTCCTCGGAGGGGGTCACGTCCAGCACCGTCGCGCCCGTCTTGACGGCGATGCCGCGCTCCACCACCATCTTGTGATAGCGGTCGGCGTACTCGGGACCCGTCAACTCCTCACCGAAGCGGTGGAGGCCAAAGCCGTTGTGGATGCACTGGCGCAGGATCCCGCCTGCGTTCAGGTCACGCTCCAGAATGACCATGTCACGGACACCGTCATCATAGGCGGCCACAGCGGCGGCCATACCGGCGGGGCCACCGCCGATGATCACCAGCGCGGTATAAGGAGCAGTCTTATCTACGTAGTTCTGCATATCAGTTGCCCTCCTTGTTTCCGCCTGCTACTTTGGTGCGGCCCTTGTTGATGTAGGAGCCGCCGCCGTTCTTGGTGATGGCATCGTAGGACACGCCCCACTCACGGGCGAGGATGCGGATCACCTCGGGGGAGCAGAAGCCGCCCTGGCAACGGCCCATGCCGCCGCGGGTACGGCGCTTGACGGCGTCCACGTCGTAAGCAGGGGGATTGGCGTGGATGACGGCCACCATCTCCCCCTCGGTGACCTCCTCACAGCGGCAGATGATACGGCCGTAGCGGGAGTCCTTTTTGATCATTTCGTTCTTCTCGGCCACACTCATGTGACGGAAGGCGTCCATGGGGGCGCGGTTGGGGTT
>JAFQOC010000119.1 GCA_017420845.1 Clostridia bacterium | reverse complement strand
GCGTTCCCCCCTCCGACACCGCCCCCCTTCGCGCTTTGTGATGGGGGCTTCGCCCCCATCACCCCCTTAAAAATTGAAACCCAACGCACCGACAAACCCAAATTTGAACTCTCACCATATCAAAAACACGAGATACAGCAGGATCGTTCCCTATCTTGTATCTCGTATCTTTGTATCTTGTATCTTTGTCAAATGATCCCAAACTCCGCCTTGAGCTTCAGTACCCGCAGCACAGATTCGTCGATCCTCTCCTCGGAGATGACTCCCTCGCGGACGGCGTCCAGCACGGCGGGAACCTGCTTCCAATAGGTCGAGCAGCACAGCAGATCGTTGCCCGAGAGCACAGCCTGGACGGCCGAGGCGCGGTCACCCGTGTAGAGGGTGATGGCGTTCATGTCCAAGGAATCGGTCATGATGACACCCTCAAAGCCCAGGTCCTCACGGAGGAGCTTGTGAACGGCGGGGGAGAGGGAGGCAGGAATGTCGGGGTCCATGCAGGAAACCATGTTGTGGGCGATCATGACGATGGGCGCGCCCGCCTCGATGCCTGCGATGAAGGGCTTCAGGTCGCAGGTCATAAACTGCTCCATGGTGCGGTCGTCGTGGGCGATGGAGGTGTGGGTGTCCACGTTGTCGCCGTAGCCGGGGAAATGCTTGATGCTGCCCACCATCTTGCACTCGTTCATGGCGGTGACCACCGTCTTCGCGTAGACCGCGGCAGCGGCGGGATCGTGGCTGAAGGTGCGGTCGTAGATGAAGCACTCGGGGTTGCCCGACAGATCCAGCACGGGAGCGTAGTTGAAGTTGACCCCCAGATCACGGAGGAACTCACACTTCTCGCGGGTGTCGGTGTCGATGCGACCGTAGCCGCCCTCGGCGAAGAGGTCCCGGGGGGACTTGAAACCCATCTCGCGGAAGGCGGGGAATTTGGAGGCTCTGACCACCCGCCCGCCCTCGCAGTCCACGGCGATGAAGGGGTTCAGCTTGGCCGCCTCACGGTAGGAGGCCATGAGGGCGCGAATCTCCTCGGGGGTGCGGTGCTCGTAGTCGCAGGCGTAGAGGGTGAAGCCGCCCAGGTGGTAGTCGGTGATTCCCTTCATGGCTTCGGCATCGTCCTGGGGACGGCGGGCGACGAAGAGCTGACCCACCCTTTCTTCAAGGGTCATGGAAGCCAGAATGGCATGGATATCGGTCATGGGAGAGTCCTCCTTAAGGTTTGGTGATATTACCCATATTGTACACGAAAACCCCGATTTTGTCAAGATTTTATTGACAAAAAGCAGGGGATATGGTACAATGAGACCATCCCGCGGAATACCGCAGACAAAGGAAAAGGAGACTACCCCTATGATCAAAAAGCTGCTCGCCCTCCTGCTGGCTCTGTGCCTCATGTCGGGAGGACTCACCCTTGTGGCCCTCGCCGCCGACGGTGACGGTGACCTCATTCTCATCTTTGAGGAAAACTTCGAGGAATACCAGAAGGACGTCAACGTCAGCTCCACCCTGATGCCCAATTTCTTCATCAACGACGCCAACTCCATCGGAGACGGCTATATCAAGGTGCAGGAAGCCGCCAGCGGGAACCTGTACCTCCAGTCCCACGTTTTCACCCAGGTCTACTCCGCCACCCCCATCGTGGGCGCGTATGAGTTCTCTCTGGACGTGCTGGAGTGCCAGGGCAAGGCCCAGAGCGGAATTTTCATCCGTGCCCCCAAGACCAACGCGGCCTACTACGAGGCGGACGGGCACCCCGATACCTCCGTCTGCCAGGCGGGTCTGTTCCTCTACGCCCACGGCAATGACCTGGGTGTCAACGTCAAGACCTACGATGAAAACGCCTCCGGTACCGCTTATCTGCAAAATAACACCGTCACCTTCCCTCTCCCCGCGGGGGCTTCCTACCCCTACACCCTCCGCGTGGTGGACACCGCCTCCGAGATCTCGGTTTTCGTGAACGGCACCCTCATCTGCCGCGTGACCTTCGCCGATCCCGGGCAGGTTTACGGCAGTCATGAGTCCGAGGGCAAATTCTTCGGCTCGGCCAAGCTCTTCGACGCCGAGGATAAGGAGCTGGCCTCCTACGCCAGTCCCCTGCTGTCCAGCGACGGCGCCTACATCGGCTGGACCACCCGCACCGCCAACATGAGCGTGGACAATATCACCGTCAAGGCGGAGGCCGCCTATCAGACGGTTCTGACCATAAACAAGCTCCCCACCAAGGTCACCGAGAAGAATATGGAGGACGCCAAGGAGATTGCCGAGGCCGCCCGTGAGCTGTACGATTCTCTCCCCGAGGACAAGAAGGCTCTGGTCATCAACTTCGGCAAGCTCACCAAGGCCGAGGACGCCATCTCCGCTATCGAGAACGCCACCGAGGCCCCCACCGACGCTCCTACCGAGCCCCCTACGGAAGTCCCCACTGAACCTACGACAGAGCCCGTCACCGAGGCCCCTACAGAAGAGATCACAGAGGCTCCGTCGACCGAGGATACCGCTAATGGCTCGAATACTATTGAGCCCGAGGTCAGAATCATTGAGGATTCCCTGGCCATCTGGATTCTCATCGCTATTATGACCGTGGCGGTGCTGGGCGCAGCGGCTTACATCACCGTCAAGACGAGAAAGTGAGCCTGCCATGACCCTACTGAAACAACTGAAAGCACGGAATCTGGTGGCTCTGGGACTGCTTCTGGCGGTTCTGGTCACCTCCTTCCCTCTCACGGCCTTAGCGGAAGCTCCCACCCTGCAGGCCGTGGAGATCACCCCCGACGACCGCGCCTACGATTGGGTGGTGTCGGGCAAGAAGACCTACACCTACGATTTCACCTCCACCGAGGTCACCGACTACTCCACCGACGAGGTGCTGGCCACCGCCTCCCTGCGCACCAACATGATCTTCGATGGACAGACCCTGTCCTGCAAGGAGGGCAAGACCTTCTCCTTCGGTTCTTCCCTTTTCCTCGGCGACGATTACGGCCTCTACGGCGGGGAGATGTCGGTGGATGCCAATGTGACGGGGGGCAAGCTCTCCATCGGTACCCGCCTCTCCCGCATGGCTACCGACCCAAAGCACCGCGGTATCTGGTTCACCTTTGACGGCACCGATACCGTCACCGTCTCCGAGCCGGAAAGCCGTCTGACCGCCACCGTCAAGGCTGATAAGGCGACTTCTGTCGGCAAGCTCACCGTCAAGGACAAGGCCTCGGTCATCGAGCTGTACCTGGACGGCACCCTCCTCTGCTCGGTCGCCTACGACAGCTACACGGGCGGGATCGCTATTGTGGACGCCACGGGCACCAAGCTGGCCTCAAAGGACAAGACCGACGTCCGTCCCGCGGGCTACTTTACGGTCTACGCCGACAAAATGGCGGGCCACATCGACAATCTCACCTTTGAGCACAACGATCTCACCGTGAACCCCTCCGACGTGAAGGGCTACGCCATCGACTACACCACCTGGGTGGCCACCGACGACCGCGACCGCACCACCCCCACGGGCGTAGACCTCCGCGAGGGCAAGCAGGTGGGCCTGTTCTACTTCCTCAACCGCGGCGGCGAGGACACCGAGGAAATTCAGGACAACACCTACATCTACCTGGACCAGGGCCTGGAGGGACTCAACGAGCATCTGACCACCCCCGGTCAGAGCGGCGGCTACTTCTGGGCCGAGCCCTACTTCGGCTACTACAAGAGCAACAGCGAGTGGGTCTTCCGCAAGCACGCCTACCAGCTGGAGGCCGCGGGCGTGGACTTCATCTTCCTGGACTTCACCAACGGCGCGTACTACCCCCAGGAGCTTCAGGTGCTTCTGGACACCTGGCTCCAGCTCCGCCGCGATGGCACCGACACCCCCGATATTTGCGTCTTCTCGGCAGGCTCCTACGGTGCGGTCATGGGCGCTCTGCGGGGCAGTATGTACTCCGAGGAGGGCTTTGCCAAGTACGGCGAGCTGTTCTACCGGTACAAGGGCAAGCCTCTGACCCTGGCAGGGTGCGCGGGGGACACCTCGGATCTGGGCAACTGGATCAACTCCACCTTCACAGTCCGCGACTGCTGGGCCTGGAAGGACGCCGACGGCGGCTGGAACTGGCTGCAGGAATACAAGAAGCAGGGCAACACCTTCCGATACTCCCTCGGCGGCCCCGGCCGTGACGCAGAGGGTAACTTCGAGCAGCTGGCCCTCTGCATGGGTCACCACCCCACCACCTCCAAGGGACGCAGCTATATCGGTAACAACCCCACCCGATGCCCCGAAAGCGACTACGGCTTCTCCATGGATTCCGGCGCGGGTCTGGGCTTTGCCCTCCAGTTCGAGGCGGTCATGCACTTTGACCCCGACATGGTCATGATCACGGGCTGGAACGAGTGGACGGCCGGTCTGAACCAGACCAGCTCGGGCTACCCCAGCTTCGCGGGCTCCAAGGATCTGGGCTTCCAGCTGGTGGATCAGTTCAGCCCCGAGTTCTCCCGCGACGGCGAGCCCATGAAGCTCCGCGACGGCGAGGAGGTAGGCTTCGGCGACAACTACTACTACCAGATGACGGGCTACATCCGTCAGTACAAGGGCACGGGAGCGGTCACCGAGGCCTCGGGTCAGGTCTCCATTGATCTGACCGACGGCACCGCGTGGGACAACGTGGGTCCCGTCTACGGCGACAACGTGGGCGACGCGACCTGGCGACGCGAGGAGGGCTACTTCTCCAATCTGACCTACGTCAACAATACCGCCCGCAACGATCTGGTGGCCGCCAAGGTCTCCCAGGATACCGACTACCTCTACTTCACGGTCACCACCGCGCAAAAGCTCGTCGTAGACGACGGCCAAAACTGGATGAACCTGTACGTTGACCTGGATAACAACTCCGCCACAGGCTGGGAGGGCTACGATCTGGCTCTCAACCGCGCAAGAGACGGGCACTACGTCTCGGTGGAGTCTTTGGCTGACGGTTGGGCAGGAAAGCACGTCGGTCAGGCTCTCTACACCGTGGAGGGCAACCGCATGGTCATCCGCCTGGCCAAGGCCACCGTGGGGATGACGGGGCAGGTCTCCGCCCTCTGCTTCAAGTGGGCGGACAACTCCACCCTGTCGGGCAACGTCATGGAGTTCATGGATCTGGGCGATACCGCGCCCAACGACCGTTTCTCCTATATGTACGTCTGCCCCGAGGGTGAAGGAACTGCCGCCGTGGCCGCTCCCGCCTACGAGCTGACGGCGGCTGACGGCTCCAAGGCCGAGGCCCGCGACGAGAGCAAGCCGCTCCCCGGCTTCGGCAGCAGTGTCGAGCCCGATACCGATACGGGCGTGCCCGACACCGACGCTCCCGCGGATCCCGACACCGACGCTCCCGACGAGAGCGGCAAGGCCCCCGACGCGGATAACGGCACCCCTGCCGTGGTGTGGAAGTACTCCACCCGCCTCAAGGTCATGATTGTGGTCACGGGCGTCGTAGTGGGTCTGTCCCTCTACGCGGCCATCGTGGTTCCCGTGTTCGTCAAAAAGAAAAAGGCGGGTAAGTAAAGCCGCCGTAACAGGGTAAAAGATTACCGCCCCTTCCGAAAAAGATTTGGAGGGGGCGGTTTTCAAATTTGGGTTTATCGGTGCGTTGGGT
>JAFQOC010000118.1 GCA_017420845.1 Clostridia bacterium | reverse complement strand
TTGAGGACGTTGTCGAAGAGGTTGTTGAGACCGCTGAGGATTCCACCGAGGAGTAATCCCGCCGACGGCTACGGCTGTCTTATTGAGACCGAATAAATGAGAAGAAGGGAGGCTGTTGTTTGTTCGACGCCTTCCTTCTTTTGTTGATATAGATACATATCAAACTCAAATAAGGAGTACATACTACCATGAAAAAAATCGTCGTGCTGGACGCGGGGACTCTGGGGGATGACCTGTCTCTCCTGCCCCTGGAGGCCGAGGGCGAGGTTACTGTCTATCAAACCTCTCCGCCCGAAACCGTTCGTGAGCGCATCACGGGAGCTGACGCCGTGATCCTGAACAAGGTGAAGATCGGTGAGGCACAGCTACCCGAGGAGGGGGCACCCGCCGGCTCGCCGGGTATCATCTGCGTGGCTGCCACGGGCTTTGATAATATTGATCTGGATGCCTGCCGTCGGCATGGGGTAGCCGTGGCCAACGTGCGGGGCTATTCCTCCGAGAGCGTGATGCAGGTGACGGTGGGGCTGGTCCTGTCCCTCATCACCCATTTGCCTACCTACTGCAGGGCCACCGCAGACGGCTCTTACACCGCGGGCGGTAACGCCAATATGCTCGTCCCCGCCTACCGTGAGATCAGCGGCTTGACCTGGGGTGTTGTGGGGGCGGGAAAGATCGGCTCCCGTGTGGCCGACGTGGCAAGGGCGTTGGGGTGTCGGGTTTTGACCAACCGCCGTACCCCCGACGGGGTGAGCGTAGATCTGGACACCCTGCTCCGCGAGTCCGACATCATCACGGTACACACCCCCCTGACTCCCGAGACCCGTGGGCTCATCGGGGAGCGGGAGCTGTCCCTTATGAAGGACGGCGTGATTCTGGTCAACATGGCCAGAGGGGCTGTCACCGACGAGGCCGCCGTGGCCGCAGCCGTGGCATCGGGCAAGCTGGGTGCTTTGGGCTGTGACGTGTACAGCGTGGAGCCCTTCCCGGAAAGTCACCCCTACTACTCCATCCGTGACCGCGAAAACGTCCTGCTGACTCCCCATATGTCCTGGGGAGCCTACGAGGCACGGGCACGTTGCCTGGACGAAATGATCCTCAACATGAGGGCGTTCTTTGCGGGGGACAAGCGGAATCGGGTGGATTGCTGAGCCTGATAGCGATTCGCGAACCATTTTTCTATACAGAAAAGCTCCCTCGTCTGAGGGAGCTTTTCTGTTGCGGGAAGGGAATGATTACTTTTCCTTCTTGTCCTTGACGCCCAGCATAAGGTTGGCCAGGATACCCAGGATCAGGGCGCAGGCGACGGTGGTGAGGGTGACCTCGCCGAAGGAGACGGACAGACCGCCAATACCCGCGATGAGGATGACCGACACCACGAAGAGGTTGCGGTTCTGCTCCAGGTCCACCTTCTGGATCATCTTCAGACCCGAGACGGCGATGAAGCCGTAGAGAGCCATGCACACACCGCCCATGACGCAGGAGGGGATGGTGTTGACGAAGGCCACGAAGGGAGACAGGAAGGAGATGGCGATGGCCATGACGGCGGTGACGGTGATGGTGATGACCGAGGCGTTACCCGTGATGGCCACGCAACCGACGGACTCGCCATAGGTGGTGTTGGGGCAACCGCCGAAGATGGCGCCCGCGATGGAGCCGACACCGTCACCCAGCAGGGTGTTGTGGAGACCGGGTTCCTCAAGGAGGTCGTGCTCGATGATGGTAGACAGATTCTTGTGGTCAGCCAGATGCTCGGCAAAGACCACAGCGGCTACGGGAACGTAGGCCACGAAGAGGGTAAAGATGTATTCGGCGTTGATCTCCGTGACACCCTTGATGGCCTGCATGAAGGTGAGATCAGGGACGGAGATGATGGACTCAAAGGTGAAGGGGGCGAAGAGGTTCTTGATGGGATCGAAATTGATGACCAACAGGGAGGGGATATCGGCGACCGTACCGATGACGGTGAAGATGGCTGCGACGGCGTAGCCTGCGAGAATACCGATGATGAAGGGGATCAGGCGGATCATCTTCTTGCCGAAGGTGGCGCAGAGCATGGTGACGGCCAGGGTGACCAGACCGCAAATGATGGCGACGTAGACCGAGCCGCCTGCGGGTGCCTTCTGGAGATCGCCGACTGCGTTACCGGCCAGGGACAGACCGATGATGGCGACGGTGGGGCCGATGACCACGGCGGGCATGAGCTTGGCAATCCACTTGATACCGGCGAGCTTGACGATAAGGGCGATCAGCATATAGACGAGACCGGCCATGGCCGCGCCGATGATGAGACCGAGGTAGCCGGCCTGAACGGATGCGGCACCGGCAAAGGCAGCGCACATGGGGCCGATGAAGGCGAAGGAGGAGCCCAGGAACACGGGGCTCTTGAAGCGGGTGAAGAGCTGGTAGACCAGAGTGCCGATACCGGCGCCCAGCAGAGCGGCGGCGGAGCTCATCTCGGGAAGCAGCTCGGGAGGAATATTGTCGCTGGTGCTGATGATGACGGGAACCACCAGCGTGGCGGCCATGATGGCCAGGAGCTGCTGGATGGCGAAGACGATGACTTGACCGAACCTCGGTCTGTCCTTAATGCCGTAGATGAGTTTCATGCTTGTGTTGTCCTCCATATTATATAATTAGCGGCGACCCGCTTCGGGACTGCTTTGGCGCGGGCAAAAAAATAGCCCACCTGGATAAGGGGCGGACAGCGTAGCGCGCAAAAAGAGGGAAGTATTCGGTTTCTGACAACTTCACCCAACGCATCTGCCGTTCCGTGACCTTGACCTTACATAGTATAGCACAGTTTTTGAAATTTGTAAAGAGGATTTTACGGATTTTTGAAGAATTTTCGGATTTTTTGCGGATTTCGCGGGAAGGGTTGACAAATGGGGGGAGATGTGGTAAAAAGTAAGAAAGAGAATTACATTTGGGTTTATCGCTGAGCAGAGCTCAGCAGAGAGATACAAGATACGCGCTGAGCAAGCTCGGCCGATACAAGATACAAGATATTGAACGGTTGTTGCCGCAAGGTTATTTCATATCTTGTATCTTTGTATCTTGTAACTTGTATCTCACCAAAACCCCCAACTTGCACGCCGGAAAGGAGTCTTTACCATGCTCTACCGTCCCGAGAAAGGCGCCATGTGGGATCCCACTTTATGGTACGAGCCTAAAAACCAAAAATTTTATATGCTTTCCATGCACTATAAGGACATGGCCGACGGCGGCACGGGGATGTGGCTGGCCGAGTCGGAGGACGGAGTTCACTTCAAGGGCGTGGGTCGGGTGCTGTCCTATGAGGGCGGGCTGTTCAAGATGTTCATCAACCGGACCGCCGACGGTCGGTACTGCGTGAACTTCGGCTCCACCAACACCGAGGACAACCCCTTCGCCCCCAACGACACCATGCGGTACGCGGTTTCTGATGATTTCGTTCATTGGGAGATCGTGGACGAAAATCACCCCGACGGGCGG
>JAFQOC010000117.1 GCA_017420845.1 Clostridia bacterium | reverse complement strand
GACAGTAGGCATTGAAAACCCCGACGAATCCGCTTCGGATCCCTATTTTGCGTACCTGTATCTGTCGGGATGCTCCCTCGTCACCAGTGGCTCGTATCAGCGCTACTATCTGGTGGACGGAAAGCGGTATCACCATATCATCGACCCCGATACCCTGATGCCTCGAGACATATACCTGTCGGTTTCGGTGGTCTGTCAGAGCTCTGCGGACGGAGATGCTCTCTCCACCGCTTTGTTTTGCATGACTCCTGAGGAGGGTCTTGCTCTTGTGGAATCTCTTCCGGGTATTGAAGCACATTGGGTTCTCAACGATGGAGAAAAACAGACTTCATCGGGGTTTGATGCCCTTACGGTCAGGAAATAAATCAAATCTAAAGTATGCTGAAAAGCGAAAAGGAGCCGCCTCGAATTCCGTCGAGGCGGCTCCTTTGGGATATGGTGTTATAGGAAAGATCACTCCTTCTTACGGATCAGAAGACCACCTGCCAGAGAAACAAGAGCCAACACGATGGCTATACTGGACAAAAGACCGCCACAGCCCGACGCATCTGTCGCTTCGGTGGTGATTCCCTCAGTAGAAGAGGTGGGTGCTTCTGTAGGCTCTTCCGTGGGAGGCTCCGTGAGGGGCTCCGTGAGGGGCTCGGTAACCTTTTCGGTTATAACGACCGTGTATTCGCGCATGACCTCCATAATATCCTCGTCCAGCTTGACGCAGAACTGAACTGTGTTCTCGCCGAGATTCAGCTTTTCAGTGGGCAGAATACCCATGAAGCGGGAACCGTTGGGGGCCTTCATGGCGGCAATGGCATCCAGAACAGGCTGCTCTGCCTCGTATGTAAAGGTATCGTCAAAGAATTCTTCGCCGTTGATGATGTAGCCGTACCGGAATCCCTCGGATTTGAAAGCTGCCCAGCCCCAGTCTACCAGAGAGTGGACAGAGCCTTCCTCAAACTCAATGACCTTATCATTCCATTGATCGTACTGACCCGGGGTGAAGCCCTGATCGATCTGATTGCCGTCGGCATCCATGAAACGAAGCTCGTCGTTGGATGCGTGAATGAACTCCGTTTTGGGGGCTTCCTTCAGACCGTAGTACTGAGCCAGCCCTTCTGCAATGGCGTAGCCCGCCTTTTTCAGACCTTCCTCGGTAGCAAAGACCTTCTCATAGTCGGATTTGTTATCGGCAAAGGCTACCTCGATGAGCATGACCACGGGAATATTCAGTTCCTTACCACCCTTGATGACGGTGAGCTTGTCGGCAGGTGAGCCGTCGGGGTAGGTAGCCCCGGTGGAACTATTGGAGGTCTTAAAGCCGCGGTTATTGAGATCGAAGGTGCTCACGATCTTCTCCAGAATCGGTGTGCCGGCGGCGCGGGATGCTCTGGCGATCTCGGGACGCCAGCTGTCGTTGGGTACCCAGATCTCGGTACCGCCCGCCTTCTTGTTGGCGGCATTGATGTGGATGCTGACGAATGCGTCGGCGTTAAGGTCGGCGGCGGTCTGGGGACGCTCCATCAACTCGGGGGTGTTGTCAGCGGTTCGGGTCAGATGGACCTCCACGCCCTTGAACTGCTCCAGACGCTCTTTGGCATAAGTGGCCATGGAGAAGGTGTAGAAGTGCTCGTTGATGCCGCCGTACTCTACCGCGCCGTTGGTGCCCGTCTTCTGGGGGCCGTGGCCGGGGTCCAAGGCGATGACGATGGATTTTTCCTCCTCCTCAGCGGAGATTGAGGAAATCAGCAGGAAAGCGGAAGACAGGAGCATCAGCAGAGCCAATGTACAGGTCAGCCATTTTTTGAGATTGACTGTATTCATGATAGATCCTTTCTTGGTATGATTCCCATATTATACCACAAAAAAGGACTCTTGTCAAGTTCGATCAGAGAATCAATAGTTCTTTGAAACGACATAAAACGCTTGACAAGAATGTCCGTATGTGCTATAATTTGTTTGTATGTGTCAATTTTTTTACCAATATACAGGAGGAATCATTATGAAAAAACAGATCATGGAGGGTAATAGCAAGCGGTATCCCTCCGCGTACCTGTCTCTCATTGAAAAATGGGATCAACTCAACAGCAATCTGGAGGCGGAAAGCCCCAATGCGCCTGTTTTCCTTCCCGACATTTTTTTGACCTCCGGCTCCGGCCGAGGCAATACCATGCTTCTCCATCTCCTTACCGATTACCTCATGGCCCATCCTAATCTCATGAAGTTTTACGGTGACGTCCCGTTTTTTGAGTTTTACCTGAACTACTGTGAGCCTAAGAATTACTTCGATGAGATCCCTCGCTTCATCCGTGAGGTCACAAATGCCGCCGGCTTCCGCAACGAGTTCAAGGGATTGATTTTGGTGGAAATCTCGGAGTGGATGGACCACTGTACCGAGAAGCATTTTATCAATTTCCTGGAGTACCTTTCCGACAACAGTGACAATTGGCTTATCGTCTTGAGCATGCCTGACCGTGATTCCGAGAAGGTGGAACGGATGCGATCTGTTGTGTCCGCATTCCTTCGCCTGGAGATTGTTAATGTCGAGCCTCCCACAGATATTGAACTTATAGCGTTCTTGAAGGAACAGCTTGCTCTTTACGGTATGACCCTGTCGTCCGAGGCGGAGAATATCCTGATTGAAACCACACGAATTCTTATGCAGCATGAGTTCTACGATGGTTACAAGACCGTTCGCAATCTGGGACGTGACATCGTGTACTCTGTCTATTCCAACCGACGCAAGCGCAGTGGGTATCTGACCTCCCGTGACGTGGCGGCCTTCGGTCCGGGCAGTGAATACATTTCCCAGATTGTCAGTAAGCAGCAACAATTCAAACATATTGGCTTTTGAGGTGAAACAACATGAACGAGCAAGGCTATACGTATAATAAATATATCTATACCAACCAGGAGACCCGCTGGGCTACTACTGAGGAGATCCGCGCCTCGGGAACCTATGTGGATCTGGGGGCCAAGTCTTATCCTGTAGGCGGTCTCCCCATTTTGTCCGATGGTCGCGAGGCATATCTGGATGGTGAGGATCACCACACCATTATCTTTGGCGCCACCGGTTCCAAGAAGACGCGCCTCTTCTGTATGCCCATGCTGAATATGTTTTGTGGCGCGGGTGAATCCTTTATTGCCACAGATCCTAAGGGCGAGCTGTATCACCGTACCTCGGGATACGCAAGGTCCAAGGGCTATAAGATTGTGGTTCTCAACTTCCGAAACATCGGTGTGGGAGATATGTGGAACCCTCTTCATATTCCCTACACGCTCTACCGGGAGGGTATGACTGAGGAAGCCAACTCTCTGCTCAATGACTTTGTAGCTACCATTGCCGAGCCCCAGATGGCTAACAACAAGGATATTTTCTGGCCTCAGATGGCGATGTCCTACGCCCTTGCCAATTTGCTGCTTCTCATGGAATGCGCTACCCCCGAAGAGGCCAACGTGGCCAGCTTGGCGCATCTTTGCTCCGCCAGTAACTGCTCAGATCTTTTGAGCCTGGCAAGGAGAATGAGCCCCGAGACCATTGCCGGTATGAACTATCGGGGCGTTTTGACTGCACCGGAGCGTACCCGTGACTCGATCCTGTCTGTACTTTTCGGCATGGTGGGCATCTTCAATACCCAAAAGTCTCTGTCCAATATGCTGTCCGGCAATACGATGGATATCAAAAACTTTGGCCGTGAAAAGACAGCTGTTTATATCATTATGCCTGACGAGAAGACGACCTATCACTTCCTGGTCACCATGTTTATCAAGCAGGTATATGAGCTTCTCATTGCTGAAGCGCAGAACTGCGAAAATCTCCGCCTCCCCATCCGAGTGAATTTCGTTTTGGATGAGTTCTGTAACCTTCCCAAGATTCCGGATATGCCCTCCATGATCTCTGCATCCCGAAGCCGCAATATGCGATTCTTCCTGGTGGCACAGAGCCTTCATCAGCTCAAGGGAAAGTACGGGGAGGATGCTGATACAATCAAGGGTAACTGCGAGAACTGGGTCTTCCTCACTTCCAAGGAACTGGCTCTTTTGAATGAGATCAGCGAGCTCTGCGGCTCTGTTTACACCACGCAGAACTACAATCGCCGCTTGATTTCCGTGTCGGAGCTTCAACGGCTGGATAAGTCCAAGGGCGAGGCTCTCATCATGCATAGCCGTCAGTACCCCTTTATTACCGAGATCGCTGATATTGACCGTTATAAATGCTTTCAAGGCTATGAGCCCGTCCCCTTTGTCCCCTTCACTATACCTGAAGCCCACATCATCGCTTTGGGCGAGATCGTTGATCAGGTTGAAAAGGGGAAACGCAAGGCACCCTTCGGCTTCAAGTCTCAGAAAGAGGCCGAACGCCACAAGAATGCCAGTCGTTTCGGTTGGGATTGATCTCAATCAGCTCCTTGAGGGGGCATAGCTTGAATGCTCAGAGCATTGCAACCGACAGGGAAAGTTTACACAAAATTCGACCTAAGTATGGTTACAGCCCATGCTTAGGTCGAATTTCAAAACGTATTTGTGCCGCCGGATGGCGACGGAATGGAGATTTTCATGTATAAACCTCAACCAATTGACACTGCCGGTATTGAATTGAATGCCGGTATTCGGGAACTGTCAGAGCTCATTGCCAGAAACACGCATGAGGTTTGGGCTGCCGGACGCATCAACGATGGCTGGACCTACGGCGAGACCCGTGATGACGAGAAAAAGACACACCCCTGCCTTGTTCCCTACGAGGAGCTTCCCGAAAGCGAAAAGGACTATGACCGACATACGTCTATGGAGACCTTGAAGCTGATTATTCGCTTGGGGTATCGGATTGAAAAGAACTGATCGGAATACATGCCTAAAGCAAAGGGAAACGCAGCTATTGGAATCAGTCTGACGACAAAAAACTCACTCAGACCATGAACGAGATTGACGTTATTGCCATGCGAGATGCCGTCCCCATTTTCATATCCTGTAAAAACGGATGGTTTACGGTGGATGAGCTGTACAAATTCCGCACAGTAGCTGATCGATTTGGATATGGCTATGCCATTATGATTCTGGTTATGACTGACCCTGAAAAGTTGGGCTACACGGACGAGTACATTCAGACCCGTGCCAAGGATATGGGCATCCGTGTCATTTCCAACGTCCACGGTATGGACGAAGCGGAATTTACCAAAGAGCTTTCTATGAAAATCAGATAAGAAAAAAGAGGTACATACCTATGAACGATAAAGAAATAGCCGAGCTGCGTCGGCGATTCAGAGCCGATAAGACCAGCATCAGCCGCATCCGCGGCGCTTACGTCAATGAGAAACGGGAGATTATCTCCGAGATGGATCAGTCGGTCGCCCTTATGAGCGAGACCGAAACAGACGAGATTCTGTCTCTGTTGAAAAAGACCCTGTCGGGCAAGGTGGATACCAACCTCATTGACATCCATTTTACTACCCAACAGGTCATGGAATCCCCCGAGCACAAGCTGCTTTGTAACCTCCGTGAGACGGCACTGCAGGATGATGAGCTGATCCATACCTTCTACAAGAAGATCATCGACGCACTGGAGCTGGAAGGGAACTATATGATCCTTTTGGCCTATGATTCCTACGATGTTTTTACATATCGAAAAGACGGCGGCAAGGATGACGACTCCACCGAGCTGTTCCGTTACATACTTTGCTGTGTTTGTCCCATCAAAATGGCTAAACCCACATTGAGCTACTATGTTCGTGAAAACTGCTTCCGCAACGTGGTGGCAGATTCCATTATTTCTCCTCCTGCCCTGGGTTTCATGTTTCCATCCTTTGACAACCGATCCACCAACCTCTACGGAGCCCTCTACTATACCAAAGCCACCGACAACAGTCATACCGAGTTTACGGACGCAATTTTCAACGCAGGGGCACTTCCCATGCCCGCTACTGAACAGAAGGAAACCTTCCGCTCTGTCCTGGCGGATGCCGCAGGAGAAGCCTGCTCCCTGCCCGTGATTCGCTCGGTTCACGCCCAACTTCACCAAGCCATGGAGGAACATAAAATCTCCAAGGAGCCCGAGCCATTGACTGTGGACAAGTACGTAATTCGGGATATGCTGGGCTTTTGTGGTGTACCTGAAGAAAACATTGAGCAGTTTGAAGAAAAATTCGATCAGGGATTCGGTCAGAACGCAGCCCTGTCTCCTCGCAATATTGTGGAGACCGGGAAGTTTGAGGTTCGCACGCCTGATGTGACCATCAAGGTTAATCCCGCCCGCACAGATCTTGTAGAAACCCGTGTCATTGACGGAGTGAAATACGTACTCATACGCGCTGACAGTGGCGTGGAGGTCAATGGAATCGACGTTCACATTGATGAGGATTGAACCGTATATGAAAAAGGGGGCTGAGTCAAATTAAATTATTTGACTTTTCACCTGTAGAAGAGCAACAAAAAACCAAGATCAATCGGCTGATTTGACCTTGGTTTTTTGTTATGGTTGCACATAGCGTTCACAATTTATGAATGCTAGGAAGCAGCCCCTTTTGGGTGATATTGGGGAACTACGTCTTACAATTGTGCCATTATCGTATTATGGAACAACCTCCGTACCCGGAAGAATTCTGTTTTTTCCCGTCCAAGGTGTACAGCGTTGGTCAGAAGTACCGCCCAGATCCCGGTTTCGGCATCCACGTACAGGGAGGTGCCTGTAAAGCCCGTGTGACCGTAAGAGCCGTACGCAAAGAGATCGCCACAGGCGGACAACCCGGGCATGGGAGGACGAAGCTGGAATCCCAGCCCTCGGGATTCGTTTTTGCCCCGGGTATAATCGGCGATGGCCAGATCAAATACACGGCGGGAGAGGAATTGTTGGGAGCGGTCGTCGGAATCTCCCACGGTAGAGAATAGACGGTTCTTTTCCAAAACAGACGCGGGCAATTCGCCCTTCAAGGAAAGCATTTTCGCAAAGGTGATCATATCTGCAAGAGTGGAAAACACTCCGGCGTTTCCCGAAACGCCTCCAAGAAAGTGGGCGTTCTCGTCGTGAACGTGTCCTCGGATATAGTATTTATGGAGAGATGAAAACTCTGTGGCCGCGCAGTTGCTGTCGGGCTTATTGCTGTTATCTCCGAAGGGAAGATAGCCTGTGGAATTCATGGAAAGGGGAGCAAATACGTATTCATGAGCCAAAGAGTCAAGAGACCGTCCGCTGATTCGTTCCAGTATCTGCTGAAGAAGTATATACCCCATGCAGGAGTAATGCACCTGCTCGCCCACGCCGCAAAAGGGGGAGGAGCGCAGGATGGTTTTCGCAATCGCGGAAGAAAAATCCGAAGCTCCCACCGTGCAGTCAGGGATCTCCCGCCAGAGAGCGATGTGGGGAGTGATGCCTGAGGTATGGGTCATGAGGTGAAAAACCGTGGCCGTCTCCCTCCCCTCTGGAATTCCCCAAAGCTCGTCTCTTATAAAGAAACGGGATAGGGGATCCGACAAAAGGAGCTTGCCCTCCTCAACAAATCGCAAAGCCACCATGGTAGTAGACAGAAGCTTGGTGAGGGAGGCCATATCGAAGCGTGTATCGGGTGCAATGGTTTCCCGATGAGGAAACAGCGAGGAATAACCCATGGATTCGGATCCGTATATCTCGTTGCCGCAGCCCACGGCATAAGCAGCACAAGGGATCACGCCTCGCCCGACGGCATCTGCCAGCAGGGAATGGGTATGTCGCAGATTCATAGTTACCTCCAAAAAAATACAAGCGAGCTCGGTGAGCCCGCTTGCGACTGGTGTTGATGAGGATTTAACTCTCGCTCTTGCCGAGAGCCTGCTCCAGCCAGATGAGACCGTAACCAAAGGCCTCGTACAGGCCGCTCTTTTCACCCTGGCGGACGATTTTGTTCTGATCCTCGCTCTCTACGACCTGGACCAGGATTTTATCGGGAACCTTGTTGCCACCCTCGGTCTTATAGCTGAAGATTTCCATGATGAGAATATATTTCTCGGTCAGATCACCGTAACAAATGGTATCACCCTCACGGACCAGAGGACGGTCCTTATACATCAGGTATTTGCCCTCAACCAGGGGCGCACCGTTCAGATTCAAAGCGTCAGCGCTCATTGTCGTATCCTCCTTTGGGATTATGAATTTCCGTTACACTACAGTATACCATATATTCACGGAAATGTCAAGTGAAAAGCGGCATTCTTTTACAAAACAAAAATCTTGATGGCTTTTACCGCCGGTCCATCGGGGTAGTTTCCCACTTCTCCCAACGCGAAGAATTGTCCCTTTGCGTCGCAAAGTCGAACCCGTGTTTCCACCGGTATGGAAGCGCTCAGTTTTTTCAGATAGATCTCGCAGCCGTTGCGGCAAAGGGTGCGGTAGAAGTCGGGGAGGCATACAGTATCCAGATCCGAAAATAATTCCTCCACGGGACGGAGAAGGGCGAGCCGCTCGGTCAACTCCATTGCCTCCAGGGCTTCCATCGTGAAACACTCCAAAATGGGAAAGCCGCCCGCTTCGATACGACGCAGAGTGGCCATGACACCGCCACAGCCCAGAGCAGAGCCGATATCGGCGCAAAGGGTGCGGACGTAGGTGCCGCCTGACACACGGACCGTCATGCGGTAGTCACCGGGGGATTCGGTGGGCTCACAGACCAGAGATTTCACCGTAACGGGTCGGGGCTCTCGCTCGATCACCTCTCCTGCGCGGGCCATGTCGCAGAGCTTGCGGCCGCCTACCTTCAGGGCGGAGTACATGGGAGGGATCTGCAGGATCTCGCCGCGGAAGGAGGGGAGGACGGTTTCCACCTCAGAAGGGGTGGGGAGGGATTCCGAGGTGGTCAGAACGTTTCCCGTCACGTCCTCGGTGTCGGTGGTCAGACCCAGACGGAGAGTGGCCTCGTAGACCTTTTCATCGTGGGACACGTACTCGCAGGCCTTGGCGGCGCGGCCCAGAAGGATCACTAAAACTCCCGTGGCCAGGGGGTCAAGGGTGCCCGTGTGCCCCACCTTTTTGGTGCCGAAGAGCTTGCGGACCCGCCACACCACGTCGTGGGAGGTCATGCCCGCGGGCTTGTCCACCAGAAGGATACCGTTGGGCTCAGTCAAATTATTTTCTAAAGACATACCTGTCTCCTTTTGTGTAAGTACGGTTATTATACCATAAATATCCGCTCTTGTAAAGCAAACCGCACCCAAAATTTGAAAAACATTCATATAATTACAAAATAATCCACCATTTTTAGTGCTATACTAATGCTGTAAAGCAAAACCAAAGGAGCTTTTCCATGCAAGCACCCACGCAGAACATCATTGACTTCCACACCCACGTCTTCCCCGACGCCCTTGCCCCCCGTGCCATCGCCCAGCTCACCGTCAACGCCGCCGCCAGCGGATACACCCCCCTCACCGACGGCACCGTAGCGGGACTTCTGGACTCCATGTCCAAGGCAGGTATCAGCCGTTCGGTCATCTGCAACATCGCCACCAATCCCCGCCAGATGAAGAAGGTCAACGACTTCGCCATTTCTCTGTTGGAGGATCCCCGCCTCATTCCTCTGGGCTCGGT
>JAFQOC010000116.1 GCA_017420845.1 Clostridia bacterium | reverse complement strand
TATAAGGCATTCTACCGCAAGGTGTTCCACGACTACAAGGAGCCCCTGTTCCACATCCACATCAACGCCGACTATCCTCTCAACTTCAAGGGTATCCTGTTTTTCCCCCGTCTGAACAACGAGTACGAGTCCATTGAGGGCCAGGTCAAGCTCTACTACAATCAGGTCTTCGTAGCCGACAACGTGGGAGAGGTCATTCCCGAGTACCTGCTCATGCTCAAGGGTGTTCTGGATTGCCCCGAGCTGCCCCTGAACGTCTCCCGCAGCTACCTGCAGAACAACGTCTACGTATCCAAGGTGTCCGCTCACATTGTCAAGAAGGTCTGCGACAAGCTGAATTCCATGTGTCTCAACGAACGCGAGGCCTACGAGGGGGTGTGGGACAGCATCAAAACCTTCGTGGAGTACGCCTGTATGCGGGACCGCAAGTTCTATGACCGCGTGTGTGATTCCCTGCTCTTCAAGCTCACCGACGGCAGCTACGCCACGGTGGAGGAATACTTCAAGACCGAGGAGGGAGCGGAAGCCCCCGCAGAAAAGGTCATGTACTACACCTCCGATCCCGAGGGGCAGGCTCAGTATATTTCCCTATTTGAGGCCCAGGGCATTCGGATCGCGGTACTGGACAAGCTCATCGATACCCAGTTCGTACAGATGTACGAAAGCTACGCGGGCAGCGATGAAAAGGCCGTAAAATTCCGCCGCATCGACGCCGACGTGACCGCACTCACGGGAGACGGAGACATCACCGACAGCCCGAAGCTGGAAGAGCTCTACCGCAAGGTCAGCGGCAATGACAAGCTGGAGGTCAAATTCGCTCCCTTGAAGGACGGCAACACCCCCGCCATGCTGACGGTATCCGAGGAGTCCCGCCGCATGGAGGAAATGATGCGGATTTACGCCATGCAGGGAGGGATGGACGGTATGCCCACCTTCCCCGTTGAGTACACCCTGACGGTCAACACTACCGCGCCCCTGACGGGTAAGCTGTTGGATCTTTGCGATACCGATCCAGACAAGGCCGATCTCATTGCCACCCAGATCTGGCGGCTCTGCCTTCTGTCCCAACGCAAGCTCACCGCCGAGGAGCTGACTGATTTTCTGGCCGCGGGCTTCGACCTGCTGGGCAAGCTTTGATCCATGCCCTTCCTCAACACAGACATCCCCGAGCTCACGGGCTTTGACACGGGGCTATGTCTTTCCAATCTGGATATTCTGGCAGCGAGACAGGATCGGCTCAGCGAATCGATGCTGGCCATGCTTTCCGAGCTGGCCGATGCCATCATCCGCGACGCGGCGGGAGATCCCGACACCGTTGACAGCATATTGCTCTCTCTCCAAAGCATGCCCGACGGGGAGGAGGAAGATAAAACCGCCCATCCCATGCTTGAACGCGTCGCTCCCGTCAACCGCGAGGCCATTGCCCGTATGTCCACCCATTCGGGGCTATACGCAAGGCTTTTGCTCTACGCCATGCTGGAGGAGCGAACCCCTGCCGCCCCGCCTGCAAAGCCCCTGCCCCTTCTGCCCCAAACCGTCCGAGGCCGCATCGCCTATATGCCCGCCGCCTTTGCGGACAAGGCCTACCTCAAGCTGGCGGCCGGAGTCAATAGTCCCCGCGCCGCCGCTACGGCCAGCTTTGTAGACGCCTGCGAGGAGGTGCGCGGAGGTCTGTGCGAATACTGCATTCTGCCCCTGGAAAGCACCCATAGCGGCAAGCTCGCCGCCTTCACCCGCCTGATCCTGCGCTACAATCTACGGGTCGTCGCGGTGTGTGATCTGGAAAACGGCGCGGCTGACGGGCAAATCACCCGGTTTGCCCTGCTGAGAGCCGCCGATGGAGCCTTTCCCACCCCCTTGACCACCCCGGCCGAGGGCGAGTCCCTGTACCTGGAATTTATTCATCGGGACGGTGCCTCCTCCCTGACCGAGCTGCTTACCGCCGCCGAATTCTGCGGGGTAACGGTGTGTCGTCTGGACACCCTGCCGCTCTACGACGAGTTGGACATGGAGGCCGCCGAGTCTGCCTCCGTGGGCCTTGTCTGCGACGTGGCGGGAAGCGATCTGGCCGTATTCCGCCGCTATCTGACTCTGGAGGCCTCGGACAATATTCTGATCGGACTTTACAGTTCCATATAACCATAACCACTTTTGAAAGGATACGCACTATGAACCACTTCACCTACAAACCCGGCGGTGTCTGCTCCCGCATGATCGACATCGACGTTGACGGCGACACCATCGTTAAGGTCACCTTTACCGGCGGTTGCTCCGGCAACACCCAGGGCGTGGCCGCTCTCATCGCCGGCATGAATATCGACGAGGCTATCTCCCGCCTGGAGGGCATCCATTGCGGTCCCCGCCCCACCTCCTGCCCCGACCAGCTGTCCCGGGCGCTGAAGGCCTACAAGGCTGAACAGGCTTGATCAAGAAGAAAAAAACGCTTACGGTCCGGATGCCGTAAGCGTTTTTTCATTGCGCGAGTATGGTAGCCCGTCCGATGGGCGCGGTCTTGGCGTAGACCTTTTTTTTGTTCTCCGTAGCTTCAGTGGATTCCCCCTCGGTTACGGTGTAGCCCGTCCTGACCTGCAGGTACAGACCGCTGACGGATTCCGTGTGGGAAGGATCATCGGGAAGCCAGATCATTTTCGGCAAGGCCTTGGAGGTAGCCAGATAGGCAAGGAGGGCTGTCACTGCTTCGGGAGCACCGCCTTGCAGAAGAAAGGGGGCTGTCTCCTTTCCTACGAGGGACAATCCCCATACGCGGAGGGCTTGGGTGACCAGGAGGTCACGCTCCTTGGGGGAGAGTGCTTCCCCATCGGCGGCCTTTCCCACTGCCAAATTGGCGTGGT
>JAFQOC010000115.1 GCA_017420845.1 Clostridia bacterium | reverse complement strand
TTGGTATCCTCCTTTGCTTTTTCTTCTTTCAGGAATTGCTTTGCCAGCTTATTGGTCTGGACCAGGGGGCGGTTGGCGGGGCAGACAAAGCTGCAGCAGCCGCACTCCATGCAGGCGTTCACCGACAGGTTGTCCAGAGCCAAGGCGTCCCGCTTATCGTAGGCGCGGGCGATCTGGGCGGGAGACAGACCGAAGGGGCAGGTGTTGAGACAGGAGCCGCAACGGATGCAGGGAGTGGTCTTGGGGAGCTTGGTCTCCTTTTTGGTCAGAGCCAGAATGGCGTTGGTGTTCTTGAGGATGGGGGCGGTGGTATCGGGGACGGTGATGCCCATCATGGGACCGCCGTAGACCACTTTGTCGGGAGCCTCGGTGAGGCCGCCGCAGAAGTCAAAGACCTCGGAGAGTGCGGTGCCGATGGGAACAATGACGTTCCCCGGCTCCTTGACCGCGCCGCCGTCCACGGTGACGCACTTCTCCACCAGGGGCATACCCGTTTCCAGATAGGCACCGATGGCGGCCACGGTGGTGCAGTTGACCACGATGCAGCCCACGTCGATGGGAAGCTTGCCCACGGGGACGGTGCGGCCCACGGTGTGGTAGATCAGAACCTTCTCGCCGCCCTGGGGGTATAGGGCGGGGAGGGACTTGACGGTGAAGGTACAGTCCTCGCAGGTATCCTGCATGAGCTGTCTCATGGATGCGATGGCTTCCTTCTTATTGTTCTCGATGCCGATGACGATGTTCTTGATCCCGAAGTGCTTCTTCATAGCCTCCAGTGCCCGCTTCATGTCTGCCGTGCGATCCAGCATGGTACGGGTATCCGAGGTGACGTAGGGCTCGCACTCGGCACCGTTGATGATGAGGTACTCAATGCGGTCAGGATCCACAGCGAACTTGACGTGGGTGGGGAAGCCCGCGCCACCAAGACCCACTACGCCGCTCTTCTTGATGGCCTCCAGGAGAGAGTCACGGGAGTCCACCGCAGGGGGCGTGATGCTCTCGTCGGGGGTCATCTCGCCGTCGGACTCAATGACCACGGCGGGGACGGTGGTGCCGTTTGACTGGAGATACTCAGTGATCTTGGTGACCTTACCCGACACCGAGGCATAGATGGGAGCGGAGACAAAGCCGCCTGCCTCACCGATGAGGGTACCGACCTTCACGAGGTCGCCCACCTTTACAACGGGCTTGGCGGGAGCACCGATATGCATGGACATAGGAATGGTTACGATCCCCGGCGCAGGCATACGCACCGGTGCCTGCTTGGCCGTATTCTTTCGATGGGGCACGTGTACCCCGTGAAGGAGCGAGAATGCCATATTTCAACTACCTTTCTACAGTTATACATCATGTACCGCCGAGAGGCCGTGTCACATGAATATACTTTTTAATTATACTGTATTTCGTCAAATTTGTCAATGGCTTTTTACTGTTTTTCCGCTTCCTTTTTCACGAATTCTTGCAGAAATACGGTAAATCATTTTATTTTTTGTTAAATTTCACCCAAAAATTAAAATACAACACCGCACAGAAGGTTGGCTGTGCGGTGTTGCTTTCATTTATCTAATTGGAAAGATCTCTTTTCCCAAAATTTTTGCGCTTCTGACAGAGGGCTTGAAGATGATCCATTCCCGTTTGCCGGGACAGAGTCGATACATCCCCAACATGGAAAGGATATACCAGGCCGACGCTCTTCTTCTTCCTCCATTCCCTCCCGAAGACGATCAATGATTTGCTTGATGCGGTTGGGATAATAGATGGTCTCATGCTTG
>JAFQOC010000114.1 GCA_017420845.1 Clostridia bacterium | reverse complement strand
GCACCCACTACACGGTCCCGTCCGCCATCGCCCTCACGAAGGGCAATACCCTTTACACCACGTGCCGTACGACCCATACAACGAACGTTATTCTCGTCGAATCGGACAGCGTTACCGGCGGCGGTAGCGATGATGATCTCGCTTTCGCCCTTGGTGTGGAGAACGTAGAGCAGCTCGTCGCCCTCGTCCAGGGTAATCGCGATCTTACCACCCTTACGCTGATACTCAAACTCCGACAGCAGCGTACGCTTGATGATACCGTTTCTCGTGACCATGATGAGGTATTCGCCCTCCTCAAAGCCGTTCACGGCGATCATGGAGGTGATCTTTTCCCCTTCGGTCAGCTGGAGCAGGTTGACCACGTTGGTGCCCTTAGCGGTACGGGAGGCCTCGGGAATCTGGAAGCCCCGAATGCATTGCACCTTACCCGTATTGGTGAACATCATGACTGTGGAGTGGGAGTGGACGGAGACTACCTTTTCGATGTAGTCCTCCTCCTTGGTAGCCATGCCCATGATACCCTTACCGCCTCTGCGCTGAGCCGAGTAAACCTCGGTAGCCTGGCGCTTGATGTAACCGGCATGGGTCAGGGTCAGCACGCAGTTCTGCTTCTCCACCAGATCCTCGTCAATGATCTCGTTGGCCACAGCCTCAATGCGAGTACGGCGGGGTTCGGCATAGCGAGTCTTGATCTCCAGCATCTCATCCTTGATGATCTGCTTGATACGGTTGATATCGCCCAGGATCTCGCGGTATTCCTTAATGGCGGCGTGAAGCGCCTCCAAACGGTCCTCGATTTTCTTGCGCTCCAGACCCGACAGACGGCCCAGAGTCAAGGATACGATGGCCTGAGCCTGTTCCTCAGAAAGGCCGGGCTTCTCGGCAAGAGCAAACTCCTGCAAATCCAGCTCCTCCATGGAACGAACCGGCCCGTCGAACCGCTTCATCAAATTGATCTTGGCAGTGGGGGTGTCGGGGGAGGAACGGATGATGGAAATGACCTCGTCGATGTTGTCGATGGCCAGCTTGTAGCCCTCGTAAATGTGGGCATCCCGCAGAGCGGCGGCCAGATCGTATTTGACGCGGTTGGTAATGACGGATTCCTGGTGCTGAATGTAGTGATCCAGGATCTGGGCAAGATTGAGCACCTTAGGCTCATTCTTGACGATGGCCAGCATATTGACGGCACAGGTATCCTGAAGCTGGGTGTAGCGGTAGAGCTGGTTCAGCACCACGTGACCGTTGGCCTCACGCTTGAGGTCGATGACGATACGCATACCCTTGCGGTCAGACTCGTCACGGATGTCCGAAATACCGTCCACCCGCTTATCCTTGACCAGTCCACCGATGGCGGCACAAAGCATACTCTTATTCACACCGTAAGGAATTTCGGAGATAATGATCTGCCGCTTATCCTCGTCTATGTCGGCGGTAGCGCGCACCATGATGTGTCCCTTACCCGTCAGATAGGCTTCCTTGATACCCGCCGTTCCGTAGATGGTACCGTAGGTGGGGAAATCGGGGCCTTGAATGAACTGCATAAGCTCGGGAATCTCACAATCGGGATG
>JAFQOC010000113.1 GCA_017420845.1 Clostridia bacterium | reverse complement strand
GGGCTCCCGTATCGCCGCGAGGCGGCGGGTGCTGGGGCTGACACAGGGTCAAGTCGCTGTCCGCATGGGAGTCTCTCCCCAGGCCGTCTCCAAATGGGAGCGCGGTCTTGCCTGTCCCGATCTCGTATTCCTCGACGATCTGGCGGAGCTTCTGGATATCGGCATTGAGGAGCTTCTCATCGGTAGCTCTTCCCCCTGCCTGGCTTCAGCTTGAAACACCCATAAAAAACACGCAGACCGACGGGCACCCGCCATGGTCTGCGTGTTTTATTTGTTGTTTATTTGCCTTATTCGGCCAATTTCATATCCCCAAACTTGATCCATCCCAGCTTGCGCATGATCTCGGAGAACAGGAGGGACAGAAGGGCGGGGGCGACGATACAGCACACTACCAAACCTACCCACATCATGGGAGAGTATTCGGTGGAGGCGATGACTCCGATGGGGCCTACCAGACCGCAGGTGCCCATGCCCGCGGCCACGCCGGTGCAGTGGAGCTTGAAGACCATGGTGGACAGGGGGCCGACGATGGCGGCGGCCAACGTGGGAGGTACCCAGATCAAGGGCCAGCGGCAGATGTTACCCATCTGGAGCATGGAGGTGCCCAATCCCTGGGAGACCAGACCGCCCCATTTATTCTCACGGAAGCTGGAGACAGCAAAGCCCACCATCTGGGCGCAACAGCCCGCAACGGCGGCACCGCCTGCCAGCAGCAGACCGTCCAGGGTACCGTTGGCGGTGGCGACCTCCACGGCGGCAGGGGAGAAGATCATGGCGCAGATAGCCGCGCTGGAGATGGGCAGGGTCAGGATGATACCCACGACCACCGACACGATGATGCCCATGAACAGGGGATACAAGGTGGTGGTGGAGGCGATGAATATGCCCAGGAAATACATGACGTAGGAGACCAGGGGGCAGAACACCCACGCTCCCGCAAATCCTGCCAGCAGAGTGATTACGGGGGTGACCAGAATGTCCACAGGGGTCTTCTTGGAGACCAGCATACCGATCTCGGCGGCGATGATAACCGCGAAGAAGGCGCCCGCGGGACCCGCGCTGTAGAAAATATGACCTGCCTCGCCGTCGGCGGCGGTGGCAGCCCATTGGATCAGGGCATTGTCACAGATGATGGCGCCCATGGCGTTGGACAGGGCACCCACGCCCGCGCAGGTAAAGATGACCAGGGGATGGGCTCCCAACTTGAGGGCGATGGCCACGCCGATAGCGGCGCCTGTGGCGGACTTGGCGTAGGACGCGATGAGCTTGAGGCCGTCCCAGGGTATGTAGTTGCCCAGGGTATCGAAAATGGTACCGATGAGCAGGGAAGCGAACAGACCCAGAGCCATGGCGCCCATGGCGTCAATGAAGTAGCGCTTGGGCAGGGTTTTGACACGACCCCAGAAGCTATCCTTCTTGCGTCGATCCAGCTCGGCCTGCTCGGCACGGCGTTGCTTTGCGTAGGAACGTTTTCCTTTTGCCATAATGAATTTCTCCTTTGTATTACTTATGAATTATTTCTTTTTGACTTCTTCCTCAACAGCCTCGGTGATCTTATTGACAGACAGGGTAAATAGAACGGGGAGGAGCAGAGCGGGGATCAGATTGGCGGCACGGAAGCGCTTACCGTACATGAGGCAGATACCGCCGGAGAGGAGGATAATGCCTCCTACCAGAGCGGTCTGTCTCGTCAGCTCGACGGTGAGGACTTCGCCCCACTGGGAATCCACCAGCCAGAGAAGCAGCTCTACGCACAGAACGGGAATACCCGACAGGGACACGCCGCTGCCGTAAAGCACCGCCAGTACAAAGACCAACACCAGATCAAAGGCCAGCTTTACAAGGAGTGGCCCGGCCTCGCCTGTTGCCCGTCCTTCCAGAAATCCCGTAAAAAGAGTGGAGGAAAAGCCGCAGAGAACCGTGGCGATGACAAAGCCGTCGGCGCAGTCGCACAGCTTTTTGGCCTCGGCGGAGATCTCGTCGGGGGAGGGCTTGTTCTTTTTCATCTGCGCGATCTCCAGGGGAGTGGGCTTGGGCGCGAAGGCGCGGGAGAGCAGAATTCCCAGCTTACCCAGGAGGCGGTCCATCATCAGAGCCTCACCGAAAAGCCAGCCCAGCAACACCGAGATCACCACCAGCAGGGTTCCCTTGGCTTCCAGGACGCCCTCCTCCAGCACGAAGAGACTTTGCCACAGTTCGTTGATACCGAAGAGGATTACGGAAACACCCAAAAGCTTGTGAATCAGATTTTTTGTTTGGGCACCGGGCTTTCCATACAGGCTGCTGCCCAGGATACCGGCGATCAGAATGACGAAAACATTGATGAAGGGGAAACCCGTGATCAGAACGTGCGTCAGGGTTTTTCCGAGGGAGGAGAAAAAATTCTGTATGACATCCATGTTTTTTCAGGATCCTTTCTGTAATCTGTAAAATCATGGGAGAAAACGAATATATATCGTTATTATACCACATTATTCAAAAAAACGCACCGGTTGGGCGCAATATTTTTGGAGAAAGAAGAAAAAAAGCTGAAAACGTCCGCGCACCGGAATTCGTCCTCGGCAGAGAGGGGGGCGGCCCGTCG
>JAFQOC010000112.1 GCA_017420845.1 Clostridia bacterium | reverse complement strand
GGGCTTCGCCCCCTTGACCCCCATCGTTGCCGTAGAGGGAACGCGGGTGGCCCCACCCCGATAAACTGCAATTTGAAATTCAGGCCATATAGCTACCATCCCTTTTCCTTATAAAAAACATAAAAACGCCATCGTTTCCGTTATTCGGAAAACGATGGCGTTTTGAATGATTATCCTTCCCTTCCGGGCCTGCTCGTCACCGTCAGCATGACAACCTCGCAGGGATTGAAGAATCGAGGCGCAAAGGGGACCGTATTGACCACGCCGCGGGAAATAACCAGACGATCCTCATGAACCCCCGAGGTATATTTGGGGAACAGATGTTGATCCGGCGCATAAACCCCACGGCCAAAAATCCGCCACTGTCCGCCATGGGCATGACCGGATACGGTCATATCCAAATCAAAGGGACGAAGGTAACGATCAAAATACTCGGGATGATGGCAGAGGAGTAGCTTGTATCCCGGAATAGCAGTAAAATCACCCAACCAGTCCAGATCGGGGATCCACTTGGTGCGGAGCAGGCCGGAGCCTTGCCCTCCTATGACCAACGGCGTGCCTCCGTGGTTATGCCAAATAACGTAACTGTTATCCAAAAGTGTAGCGCCGCTATCTCGTATGACCTCCGTCCATTCAGGATCCATCACGAAAGGAGGGAATTCTCCCGCCAGAGCCACCTTGGCCGTGTATATTCGGCTGTGACGAGCTCCAATCTCATGGTTTCCCAATGAATAGAAGGTGGGGGCAATGGAAGCACATTCCCGAAGCATGCCCAGCCCCGGCCGCTTACACTCGGAGGGGGAGATATCCAACCTTTCTGTCAGATCTCCGGGAATTAGGATCAGATCCGGCTTTTCTCTTTGCAAAATCGGGAGAATGGGAGCGTAGTCCCTATCGTGTAAATCAGCCACCACAGCGGCGGTAAAACAGACGCCGGGAGTTGACGTAGTCAGACAGTATCGGGTGGTACGCATGGCGGTTCCTCCTGTTCAGACTCGCAGAGAGCGTCGGAATTCTCGGTGTTTTCAACACGATCGGATTCATTCGGAAGCTTTGTCTTGCCCTTTTTATTACGTTTCCCGTTTTTTCTTCTGCAATGAGGGCGGTCCACCGACATGACGATCAACTGAATGAAGAGAATACCACAGATCACGCCCACCGCGTCAATCAGCACGTCCTTGGCACTGGCACCTCGATTCGAAAAGATCTGATGGACCTCATCGGTTACAGCGTAGAGGACACAAAAAACAGCGGGGTAAAGCCAGGTCTTCCAACGCTCAAATTTACGGTGGAACAGATAGCGGCGGATAAACAGGAGAAGACATGAGGTCAAAAGGCCCAGCAGAGCGTATTCCAGAAAATGGGCAGTCTTTCGAACGAAGTGGTGGGTAGAGTCCTTGATGGTCAGTTGATCATCACAGGACATATGATCAAAGTCGGGATATATGATACGGATAACAAAAGCGGTAACACTCTCGCTCCGCGTACCGGATTCCTCACGGTCTTCCGCTGAAAACGCAAAAATGATGACCATGTTGACCACCACGAAAAAAGCGATACATAGGGCGATACCTATATACAAACCAACACGCTTTTCCTTACGTGTCTGAGCGGTGGTAACCGTGGAGGGGCTCTTCGGCTTTTTTCTCATGGGGCATCCTTTCTTTTGTCTTTCATTTTTCAACGGCACTTTCCATAATACTTTATTATAGCACGATTGATCGGTAATGTCAATGTTTTTTGAAGGAAAGATGAGCAGCAGAACCAAAAAAGAACGACAACCCTCGACAAAAAGCACGATCTGTCGAGGGTTGTTTCAATATACGTCAGGGCTCCGAGTGACTTAGTCCTCGCTCTTTCCCCCAACCTTGCTCAGCACAAGAACGGCCAGCACAATGACGCAGGTCACGATAAAAATACCCAGCATGCCCATGCCCATAACGGGGAGAGTTTCCAGAAGAGTCCCGGGGTAGAAGCCGAAGTTCATCTTGTATTCGGTTTCGGACTCGGTTTCAGACTCGTCCTCATTCACGGCAGACGACTCGGTCTCGGCGGAGACAGTCTCCTCTACGGTCTCGGGGGCAGTGGTGACCTCCTCGGCCATGGCAAACAGGGGCAGAGAGAAGACCAGCAGGAGGGTCAAAAGAACGGCAAATAACTTTTTCATTGTAGTTCCCTCCTTTCATCAACCGATGAGGTTGAGGATCATACCGCCTGCGATAACCGAGGCGATCTGACCCGATACGTTGACGCCGATGGCGTGCATGAGCAGGAAATTGGAGTTGTCAGCCTGCAGACCCATCTTGTGCACCACGCGTGCAGACATGGGAAACGCCGAAATACCCGCCGCGCCGATCATGGGGTTGATCTTCTTATCCTTAGGCAGGAAAAGGTTGAGGAGCTTTGCAAAGAGAACGCCGCCTGCTGTATCAAAAATAAAAGCAAACAGACCGAGACCGATGATCAGCAGGGTCTCAAAACGCAGGAAGAACTCGGCCTGCATCTTGGTGGCGATGGTGAGACCCAGGAACAGAGTGACCAGATTGGCCAGCACCTTCTGGGCTGTCTCGGAAAGGCTGTCCAGCACGCCGCACTCACGAATGAGATTACCGAACATAAGGAATCCGATAAGCGCAACGCTCTTGGGGGAGACGATACCCGTGATAACGGTGATGACGATGGGGAACAG
>JAFQOC010000111.1 GCA_017420845.1 Clostridia bacterium | reverse complement strand
CCGCCGGCCATCGCCTTTAGGTCAAGGGGGCTTCGCCCCCCTTGACCCCCATCGTTGCCGCAGAGAGAAAGCAGGTGGCATTACCCCGATAAACTGCAATTTTGTAATCAATACATTTTCGCGTTGTTGAGGTACTTGTCCACGGTCAGACCGTACTTTTCATTGTACTCCTTACCGCCCGCGGCCCAGACCATGCCTCTCTCCATGAGGACAGCGGCGTTGGGGGAGTTCTCGAAGACGTCGTCGTGGTGGCCGAGAGAGTTGTAGAACACGCGGCCAACACCCCAGTATTTCGTCCAGACCACGGGCATATCCACGGGCTTGTTGGAAGCGTGATAGTAGTTCACCAGGGGGAAACGGGTGGTGGCCAGGACCTCAACGGCGGGGTCGATGTGGAGGTAGTAATGCTCGCTCTTGACCGTGAAATCCTCCAGGCCCTCCACGATGGGGGAGGAACCGCGGCGGACGTTAACGGTATACTCCACGCCGTCGCCGCCGGGATGGCTGACCCACTGGCCGCCGGTCATGAACTGCCATTCGGTGTCCATACGGAAGGCGTCGCACATACCGCCGTGACACCCCGCCAGCCCCACACCGCGGGCCACGGCCTCGGAGATGTTGCGGGAGTACTGCCCCTCCATGGTACCCATGGTCCAGCAGGCCACGATAAGGTCGTAGGTCAAAAGCTTTTCAAGGTCAGCGAAGCATTCGTGGTTATCGTAGATTTCGGCGGAGATGCCGTTTCTCTCCAGCATCTCGGCGAATCGTTTGGAGGTCAGCTGGGGCTCGTGTCCGTCCCAACCGCCCTGGAAAATCAAAGCTTTTTTCATGGTTATAGTCCTTTCACATGGTATTTTTTCGTTACGCCCTTTGTTTTATCCATAAAAGCCCATGGCGTCCATGGAGATCTTGCCGCCACCTTTTTTGCAGAAAAATTTCCAGATTACGGTGTGCCGTCCGTTGAGGGCGGGCATTTCGGCGGCGGTCTCGGCGTACCCCTCGGCAGGGGCAATCGCCATTTCCGCGTGGTAGAGACCGTCGATATACAGCTCCACCCGCAAAGGGACGGCGGTATTCACGCGGACTTTCATATGCGTCTCACCATGGAAATTCAAATAGCGGAGCAGGACGGTATCTCCGTTTCGAATCTCGGTCAGCGTCAGATTCTCATAGGATGCCTCGTCCCCCGCGATGCGGACGTGACCGCTCAGCTCACAGGCCAGATGGGCGGGGATATAGGCAGAAGCAGGGATGGCCTCCCCTACCCCTGAGGAGGTCTGCTTAACCTCGGGGATGGAGCCGTCCTCATTGAAGTAGATGGGCTCCATACAAACGTGGCGGGAGTTGACGGTGCCGTGGGTGGAGCGGTGGTAGAACACGTACCATTGGCCACCAAAGCACTCCATGGAGCCGTGGTTGTTCCAGCTGGCGGGATCGCACCCGAAATTGTCGATGATGACGCCGCCGTACTGAAAGCCCTTCATGGGGTGATCCGATACGGCATAGCCCAGGCAGGTGGGACGGCCCTCGCCGCTGACGGGATCGCGGTGGCGGTGGGTATCGGCAAACAGGAAATAGTATTTCCCATTGATCTTCTTGACCGAGCTGCCCTCGTGGAATTCATGCTCGGCAATGGTCAGAGACTCCACCACCGAGTCGGGCTCGATCTCCACCATGTTGTCCTTGAGCTTGGCGATCTTACCCCAGGTGAGCTGACCCCAGTAGATGTAGGCCTGCCCGTCATCGTCCACGAAAACGGAGGGATCAATGCCCCAGATACCTTGAATCTGGCCCACGTCGGTGAAAGGGCCCGTGGGGGATTGGGATTTCGCCACACCGCATCGCCCGTCTGGTACACAGTAGTAGAGATAGTACCAGCCGTCGCGATAGGCGCAATCGGGGGCGTAAAGGGCGCCGCAGTCCTTTGCCCAGAGGGAATCCGCCAGGGAAAAGACCACGCCGTGGTCGGTCCAATGGATCAGATCCTCCGAGGAGTAAACGTGGTGCACGTCACTGCAGTAGGTCTGACCCCCTTGATGGTCGAAGGAGCCGTACAGGTACATACGGCCGTCGCCCCAGGCGTGGGCCTCCACGTCGGGGACGAAAATATGGCTGTCCAGTATGGGATTATGTGCATAGTTGAGATTCATGCCAAGGATCTCCTTTTGAGGTAGGAATTGATACTCGATTGTAATCATTCAAATTTGGGTTTATCGGTGCGTTG
>JAFQOC010000012.1 GCA_017420845.1 Clostridia bacterium | reverse complement strand
GGGGGCTTCGCCCCCTGCACCCCTGCCAAGGTGCGAAGGGAACGTGAATATTCAAACTCACCGATAAACTGCAATTTTCAAAATTATGCAATTGTCCAATATTATTTATCCAATATTATTTACTAAGGAGAATCCACTATGAAATACGGAGCCACGGCATCTATCCCCCTCGTCATGCTGATTCAGAAGTTCTACTGTCACAAATGCGGCGAGCCGCTGAAGATCAAGATCATCAAGCGAGTATTGAGTCCCGGCGAACCTGACTACGATAACGCCTATCATCAGATCTTCGATCAGAACACTGCGCCGAAAGGCTCGATTGCGGTTACAGATTCCGTTTTTTTTCTGTCTGTCTTGTCATGCCGAAATCTCCTATGATGAGCAAAAGGAGATCGCCGCAAAGCAAAAGCAGGCGGACACCCGTATCCTGTGAAGCTCTATTACCAAAGAACAGGCACCGCCATCGGCGGTACCGTTACGGTGGACGAGGTTACGGCGTGGTAAGACTGCCTCTCGGCCCCGGCAAAGGAGAATCCACCCGGGAGCGGGTCAAAGCCTTGCGCATTTTTGGAGAACAGCCATGGAGAGATCAGCGGCGTGGAGTATATCTACCGCGAAAGAGCCTCTGCCCCGCAGACCGGGAATGAGACCGTCTTTGTGATAGAAACGATTATTTTTTAAAATTTGAAAATTTTCAAAAACATGTAAGGTTTGCGTTTTTTTGCTGTCTTATAGAGTAGATCCAACGGTCTGACCACAAACCAAGGAGGAAATTGAAATGAAACACAACAACCGTTTATGGATGATTTTGATCCTGTCCCTCACCACCCTGGCCCTGCTCCTCTGTGCCACGTCCTGTGACAGCTCCGACGGTGCAGATGGTTCTGACAGCTCCGATAGCTCCATTCCCGCCGATACCCTCGGAAGTACCGAGGATACCGCCGCCGAGACGACTCCCGATCTGTCTGCCCTTGAGCCTGCCGCTCTTTGGGATGCTCTCTGCGACACGACGGGCCGTTGGACCCACCGCCAGATCCATATTGTCGGCAGCATGACCGTGCTGAACGAAAACATGGAGGGTATGGACTACGGTCTGTCCCTGCGCCTGTCCCATGACGGGGAGCTGACGGGGATCACTATGACCGATCTCAACGGCGGCCATGCCCGCGAGATGACCTACGCCGACGGTATCCTGTACTGGCGGGAGAACGGGGAGCAGCTTCGCGTCAGCCTGAACGAGAACCGTGTTGCCACTCTCATCGCCGCCATCAACCATAGCTTTTCCCGCAACGTGACCCCTGCGGATGTGGAGACCTATTCCAATTACATCACCGAGCTCCCCGCCGCCGAGACCCTGTTCTCCTCCATCACGGCGGAGTCAAGCGGCACAGCCTACACGGTTACCCTGAGCGAGCCCATCGTAGGGGAGGGGGAGAAATCCTTCTTCGCCGATACCCTGCAGACCATGACGGTCACCGCTACCGCCTCGGATGACGGCAGACTGCAGGGCGTGAGCCTGAACGGCCTTTGGTCGAGCGAGGATACGAATTCCTACATCTCCATTCTTCCCCTTCTGTCAGATACGCTGGGTATGGAGTCGGGCTTCTCGGGGCAGTACAAGCGCATGGAATGGTCCCTGCGGATGGACTTTACCTACGAGGACGAGACTGTTTCGCCTCCCGTCCCCACCGCGAAGGATATCCGCGTGACGTGGAACGAGGCTGTGGGCAATCATCACATCATTCCCTTCGCGGATATTGCCATCAATTACGGTACCTACGAAAGCTGTGTCCTTCCCGCTGATATCGATCAGTGCATCGTCAGCATCCGCGCCAAGGAGGGGGAGACCCTTTCCCGCCGGGACCGTATGCTGTGCTGGGTCTTTTACCGCATTGAGGACGGCAAGGAGACCAAGATCATATCTTATAAGTCGGGTAATCGGGGTACGGCTAATCTGGGGGAGGAATTTTGGGACAGCCATCCCGCGGCAAATCCCTCGCATACCTATCTGCCGCTGGAGCCCGGTGAGTATAAGCTGGTTCTGCACTACATTTATACCAATAAGATGGGCAATACCTTTGAGGAGAGGTGGGACATTGCGGGAGCCACTACCTTCCGGGTGATGGAGCGGGGCGAGAAGCCTTAAGCTGTACCCGACCATACCGAGACGACCTGCGGGGAGCAGAAGGAGATCACCGAAGAGCCAAAGCGAGCGGAGGCCTGCATTCTGTTTCTGTATGTAGGATAGCTTAATGTCTATGGCACTTTTTATCTTGTTATTTTTTCTCACCAATTCTTTCTTAAAATAGGGGGTGATATATGATGGAGAGGAAGACTTTTTTTATAACGAACATTTGTGTAGTGCTGTTGTTTGGTATATATTTGGTAACTGCGTTGTTTGTTGATTATCCAAAAGAAGTACAAATAATTATTTTATCAGTATATTTTTTATATGCGGTAATGAGAGTCATTTATTATATGAAACAATCCGGAAAATGACGGAAAATCACTAACAAAACGGTAGCACCGGGGACGGTTCTCTGTGCTGCGAGAATTCGTTCAGTTTGTAACGATTCGGTCGGTATTTCGAATTTGGGTTTAGCTGTGGTTTCTTTTGCCCTCTCCGCCGGAGAAGGCAAAAGAACGATAAACCGCAATGTAACGATTCAGCCGATATAAAAAATGCCGTTTATCGGTGAGTTTGAATATTCACGTTCCCTTCGCACCTTGGCAGGGGTGCAGGGGGCGAAGCCCC
>JAFQOC010000110.1 GCA_017420845.1 Clostridia bacterium | reverse complement strand
GGGTAGGGGCGCACCTACGTGTGCGCCCTCTTTCTTCTTACGAATCAATGGTGGAAATGGTCAGCGTGGTCTCCTCCAGCACGTCCAGCAAAACGCGGACGGTATCCAGGGAGGTCATAATGGTGACGTTGTTCTCAATGGCGAAGCGGCGGATGAGGGCGCCGTCGTTGGCGGAGCCCATGGAGTCCACGTCACGGGTGTTGATGACGTAGGCGATGTGGCCCTGGGCCAGCTTCTCGCGGATCTCGTCGCTGTCCTCGTCCAGCTTGGCCACCACGTGGGTGCGGATGCCGTTCTCCTTGAGGAAGCGGGCGGTGCCGCTGGTGGCCTCGATGTTGAAGCCCAGATTGTAGAAGCGGCGGATCAAGGGCAGGCACTCGGGCTTGTCCTTGTCGGCGATGGTGGCGAAGACGGTACCGTAGTTCTGGAGCTTGATGCCCGATGCCTGAAGGGCCTTGTAGAGGGCGCGGTAGAGCTTGTCATCGTAGCCGATGGCCTCACCCGTGGACTTCATCTCGGGGGAGAGGTAGGCGTCCAGGCCGCGGAGCTTGTTGAAGGAGAACACGGGAACCTTGACGTACCAGCGCTTCTTCTCATCGGGATAGATATCGAAGATACCCAGCTTCTTGAGAGACTTGCCCAGGATCACCTCGGTGGCGATATCAGCCAGGCTGTAGCCCGTGGCCTTGGACAGGAAGGGTACGGTACGGGAGGAGCGGGGATTGACCTCGATGATGTAGACGTCCTCATGCTCGTCCACAATAAACTGAATGTTATAAAGACCCACGATGCCGATGCCCAGACCCAGGGCCTTGGCGTACTGCAGGATGGTGCCCTTCACCTTGTTGGAGATAGAGAAGGGAGGATAGACCGAAATGGAGTCACCCGAGTGGACACCGGTGCGCTCCACCAGCTCCATAATACCGGGGACGAAGACGTTGTGGCCGTCGCAGATGGCGTCCACCTCCACCTCCTTACCGCTGATGTACTTGTCCACCAGGACGGGCTTGTCCTCGTCGATCTCAACGGCGGTTTTGAGGTAGTGGCGCAGCTGCTCCTCGTTGCCCACGATCTGCATGGCGCGGCCGCCCAGCACGAAGGAGGGACGGACCAGCACGGGGTAGCCGATCTCGCGGGCGGCGGCGATACCGTCCTCCATCTTGGTGACGGCCTTACCCTTGGCGCGGGGGATGTTCAGCTCATTGAGCAGATTCTCAAAGGCGTTTCTGTCCTCGGCGCGATCGATGGCCTGGCAGTCGGTGCCTATGATCTTGACACCTCTGTCGTAGAGGGGCTGGGCCAGGTTGATGGCGGTCTGACCGCCGAGAGAGGCGATGACGCCCTCGGGCTTCTCGAACTCGATGATGTTCATGACGTCCTCGGGGGTCAGAGGCTCGAAGTAGAGCTTGTCGGCGGTGGTGTAGTCGGTGGAGACCGTCTCGGGGTTGTTGTTGATGATGATGGCCTCGTAGCCCGAATTTTTGATGGTGGTGACGGCGTGGACGGTGGAGTAGTCGAACTCAACGCCCTGACCGATGCGGATGGGGCCTGCGCCCAGCACCACGATCTTCTTCTTGTCGGTCAGCACCGAGGTGTTCTCCCCGGTGTAGGAGGAGTAGAAGTAAGGAATGTACGCGCCGGTATGGCAGGTATCCACCATGCGGAACACGGGGAACAGATTATGCTCCTTGCGGAAGCCGAAGACGTCCAGCTCGCCGCACTTCCACATTCTGGCCACGTACTTGTCGGAAAAGCCCATCTTCTTGGCGGCGGTGAGGATCTCCAGATCGAAGGGATGAGCCTTCAGAGTCTCCTCCATGTCCACGATGCGCTTAATGGCCTCCAGGAAGTAGGGGGTGATCATGGTGATCTCGTGGATCTTTTCCACAGAAACACCGTGGTAAATCAGCTCGGCAATGGCGAAGATGTTATCGGAGCGGAACTCGCTGATATACTCCAGAAGCTCTTCCACGCTCATCTTGTCGAATTTGCTCAGATACAGATGGTTGGCGCCGATTTCCAGGGAACGAATGCCCTTCAGCAGCGCCTCTTCCAGATTG
>JAFQOC010000109.1 GCA_017420845.1 Clostridia bacterium | reverse complement strand
GCCACCCCTTCCACAAGCACACCAATCAGAAGGCTCCAGAACAGAGAGAGCCCCAGTCGAGAAAAGAAGGAGGGGAAGATCACCGACAGAATGATCATGATCACGGTCACTATCCCCGTCAGAACAACGGCCAGCAGGATATGCTCTGTGCTGTAGTCGGGGAGCGCCAGACTCAGAAGCATACCGATTGGCACAACGATGAGGTTGTAGCCCAAAAAGCTGAAAAAGGGCACAGATGACTTGGCGGCGATGATCGCTCCCAGAATGCAAGAGACGATGTATCCGATGAAGACACCTATGATGGGCAGACCCTCGAAAAAGGGACGGGCGTACATGACCATCAGGGCGTTGACCACAAAGCCGTAGAGGATGGTCAGACCAATGATACCGTTGTAGGCGGAGCGGCTGATGGTATCTGCCCCATAGGCACGGGCGGCCTTGCGCTCCCGGAGGGCTTTCGAACGGGATTTTTTCATGGTGTGATTCCTTTCTGTTTCGTTGCTCATCGGATGAACAGATACACGGCCCGCCCCACCGCTACGGCAAAATTGACAAACGTCCATACAACGCTGATGGGAAGCATCGCTGTCAGATACCGCAGACAGCTTTCTTGGTATTCGTTCATTTTGTCATGACTTCTCAGCCATGCCTTACGGAGGATATGCATACAGGGCATAGGACCAAACTTCGCGCCGCTGATATTGGAAATAGCATACAGTGAAACGGCGAAGGCAAAGGCAGACGAAAATGCAAGAGGCGTCCAGATCAAAGCCCACAGAATATTGAGACACGCGGTCACGATCAAAATGACAAGGTCGGCGGTCAGATGTTCGCGGATCCATGTTGAAAGACGGGACCTTTCGGTTGTTGATGCTGACATGGTGGGGCTCCTTTCTGTATACATCGTTTGGTTATGCATGCCGATTGACAATGATCTCTTCGGGATCATCCACTTCACAGCCAATGGCGTACAGGGCGGTCTCCCAATCGTGCTTTGGGGCTTTATAGAGAGATGGGAACAAAGACACGGCCTTGTATTGGAACAGGATATTGTCCTGCTGATCTATGAAAAGGAACGTGACTGTGTAGCCGGACTTGGGCAGGGGGCTGTGCAACCGGATCTTGTACTGCGAGGGTGTCAAGGAAAGCTCTACCTCTTTGCTCGGGAAGGCTTTTTTATAGCGGATCTTGTCCTCATATATGGCTAAATACTGCCTATCGCGGCGGATCGTCCATCTCCAATATACGATCATCATGATGAACAGGGCAAACATGGCGACAGACAGGCCATACAGTGAATACCCAAGACACAGCAGAGCCATGGCCAAAAACGGGAAGCCGACAGCCAGATAGACCGCTTTTTCCAGACGGAAGTTTTTCATGTAATGGGAATTCTTGACAAGGGGCTCTTCAAAGAGTAAACGACTCATGGTTGCTCCTTTCTGTTATCGTATATCGTTTATGAGGTTCAAATTGGGGTTTATCGGGCAGAATCTATCCATTGTAGGGGAGGGGTCTCCCCTCCCAAAATCTGTAAAAATTGAAGATAGCATATGGTTTTTTCGTATAGCGGGAGGGGAGACCCCTCCCCTACGGCCAAACAAAACCCACCGCCAAACCCAAATTTGAATCCCATAAACAGCCCCCTCCCCCTTTCGGGAGAGGGGGCATCGGCAGGGAATTACCCTACCGTGTTCGGTCTATGTAGAAGAGATTACTTCTTCTCCTCGGTAGCGGCTGCGGCCTTGCCACCCATGAAGCCCGAGATCATGCTCTTGACGTC
>JAFQOC010000108.1 GCA_017420845.1 Clostridia bacterium | reverse complement strand
CTGCGATTTTGACAGCGCAGAAAAGGTATTCGCGTTCCTCGATCTCTTCGAGGGCCTGGACAGAAAGCCCTTCGTGAAGATCGGCATGGAGCTCTACTACGCCGAGGGCCCCGCCATCGTCCGTGAGATCAAGGCTCGCGGCCACAAGATCTTCCTCGACCTCAAGCTCCACGATATTCCCAACACCGTCAAGAAGTCCATGGCCGTCCTCTCCCGCCTGGACGTGGACATGACCAACCTCCACGCCGGCGGTACCATCCCCATGATGGAGGCCGCTCTGGAGGGTCTGACCCGTCCCGACGGTACCCGCCCCATCCTGATCGCCGTGACCCAGCTCACCTCCACCGACCAGGAGCACATGACGAACGACCTGCTCATCGACCATCCCGTGGCCGATGTGGTCATGCACTACGCCCACAACGCCAAGCTGGCCGGTCTGGACGGCGTGGTCTGCTCTCCCCTGGAGGCAGGCAAGGTCCACGAGCGTTGCGGCGAGGGCTTTGTGACCGTGACCCCCGGTGTCCGCTTCGCTGATGGGGACACAACTGCAAGCAGTTGGGGCGATCAGAAGCGGGTCATGACTCCCGAGGAGGCCAAGAAGATCGGCTCCGACTACATCGTGGTAGGCCGTCCCATCACCGCCGCCGCCGATCCCGTAGCCGCATATCAGAGATGTGTGGCTGAGTTCTGCGACTAAAAGGAACGAGGGGCTCTGCCCCTGACCCCCGCAAGCCCCTTTTGAAAAAGGGGCTTGACCCCGAAAACTTTCAAAAAGAAGCTTGAGGGAAGAACCTATGAATAAAACGCACATTCTGTTCGATCTGGACGGCACCCTGACCGATCCCGGCCTGGGCATCACCAATTCGGTGGCCCACGCCCTGGCCCACTTCGGCATCACCGTGACAGACCGCACTCATCTCTACCGCTTCATCGGTCCGCCGCTCATGGATTCCTTCATGGAATACTACGGCTTCACCGAGGAGCAGGCGCAGACGGCAGTAAAGGTTTACCGAGAGTATTTTGCCGACCGAGGCTGGGCGGAGAACACCGTCTACGAGGGCATTGAGACCCTGCTGGCCGAGCTGACCGCCGCGGGAAAGACCCTGCTGGTGGCCACCTCCAAGCCCCAAGTCTTCGCCGAGCGTATCCTGCACCACTTCGGGTTGGCGCGCTACTTCGCCCATATCTGCGGTGTGGCCCTCCAAGCCCCCCGCGGGTACAGCAAGGCCGACGTCATCCGCGAGGCTCTGGTCAAGGCGGGTGTGACGGATCTTTCCACCGCCGTGATGGTGGGCGACCGCCACCACGATATCGACGGTGCCAAGGCCGTTGGACTTTCTTCGGTGGGTGTGCTGTACGGCTACGGCGACCGAGCCGAGCATGAGACTGCGGGAGCGGATGCCATTGTCGAGGCTGTGGTGGAGTTGAAAAAAATATTAATGGGCACTTGAAAATTAAAAAATATATGTGCCTTACCAAAATTTTAATGGAGAACTCGTGGTTATGAAAAAGTTGTGCTTGCTTGTCGTGACGATATGCATGATTCTGACGTTTTTTTCAGGATGTGATGATTCATATGATTTGGAAGAGGAAACTGTTCCACCTACGGAAATCACTCTAAATTCTGATCAGTTTGGTGGGATGACTCGATATGATGTTTATAATCTATTGACCGATAATGGCTTTACAAATGTTATTCCTAGTCCGCTTGACGATTTGACCTCTGACGATTGTTCAACAGCGGATGTCGTCGAATATGTGACAATCAATGGTGGCAAGGAGTACAAAATTGGCGATAAATTTATGTCTGATAGTACAATCAGAATTTTCTATCACAATGTAAAGAAAAATTTCCTCCCATTTTCGTCAGATGAACGCGATGACAGTCTACTATACGAAGACATAAAGAAGCAATTTGAAGAAAAGGGATTTGTTAATGTTGTTGGTGAACCTATAGAGGATTTGATTCTCGGCTTTTTGACTCAGGATGGAGAGATAGAGGAGATAATCGTTGATGGAAAGAAAGAGTTCAAGAGTTACGATTATGTTGCTTTTGATGCAAAGATTGTGATTAGGTATCACACTTTCCCCTCCAATGACGAGGATACTATGGAGAATGGTGGCAACGATACGACAAATAACGATAATCCCAGCAAGGATGAAATTTTAACTGCCGATAACAATGCTGATTTGGCCAGATTATTGGCAATAAAAGATGAAAGTGACCCCTTTATCCAAGAGTTTGCAAACAAGTACAGAGGAAGAACAATTGAATTTGATGGTAATGTCACAGCAATGGCTAATCATGACGACTATAATACTCGCTATGATATTTTGTTAGGATGTGGAGATTACGATGCGAATTCGCAACAAGGACCGAATTTCAAGTTTAAGAATGTGAATGCTTCTGATTTGGATCTGGATACATTGTTCATGGAAGAAGTTATACGAGTTGGTGTCAATGTTCACGTGGTTGCGGTAGTTGGTGACTACAATTATAACAACACTTTATTTGAACTAAAACCCATATCGGTAACAACAAGATAATAAACTAAAGGAGATATACAAAATGGAAAGCTACAAGAGAGAATTTATCGAGTTCCTCCAGTCTGCGGGGGTTCTGAAGTTCGGTGATTTCACCGCCAAGAGCGGCCGCAAGATCCCCTACTTCATCAACGCCGGTATGATCAAGACCGGCAACGACATCGCCCGTCTGGGTGAGTTCTACGCCAAGGCTTACTTCGAGAAGCTGGGTGCCAAGCAGGCCGTCCTCTACGGCCCTGCCTACAAGGGCATCTCCCTGTCGGTATCCGCCGCCGTGGCTCTGTCCAAGAACGGCCTGAACGTGCCCTTCTTCTTCAACCGCAAGGAGGTCAAGGATCACGGCGAGGGCGGTACCTTCGTAGGCTACGTCCCCACCCCGGGTGAGGAGATCGTCATCATCGAGGACGTCATCACCGCCGGCACCGCTATCCGCGAGAGCATGGAGATCCTCTCCCACGTGGAGGGCACCAAGGTGGCCGCTACCTTCATCATGGTAGACCGCAAGGAGAAGGGCCAGACCGACAAGGGCGCCATGCAGGAGATCGAGGAGCAGTTCGGCTTCCCCGTGTACTCCATCGTGGACGTCTACGACATCATCG
>JAFQOC010000107.1 GCA_017420845.1 Clostridia bacterium | reverse complement strand
TGCGAGCGGAACGTGAATGTTCAAACTCACCGATAAACCGCAATTTGAAGACCGGCTGATTCATTACCTTGCAGTTTTGCGCCGAGCACTAAACCTAAAATGAAAATCCCCCGCCGCGTTTTCGCGGCGGGGGATTTTTGCATATAAGGATTTACAGCAGCTCCACCGTCAAAATCTTCTTGGCGGGGATCTCCAGTCGGATCTTGCCGTCGGTCATATCCGGCTCGCCCTGCCTCTCCTCAGCCAGGTTGGTGAGCCACGCTTTTTTGAAAAGGGGAGAGATCTCCAAGGTCAGAGTCACCGTCTCGGCGGTGGTGTTGAACAGGCGCAGGATGGCGCTGTCCCGATCCTCGGCCTTCTTAAAGGCGGTCATGCGGATATACTCGCTGTCAAAGCGAACGTATTCGGCGGCGGCGGGAAGGCTTCCTTCGTGCTTGGTCGTGCCCACGGCCACCACCGAGGGGTAGGCAAAGGTGTAGCCCTCCCGATACGCCTCAGCGCGGCGGGATGCGTCGTAGGGAATCAGGGAATACTCCAGCGTCCAGGTACCCATCTTCTGTCCCAGGGGCGTGGGGAATACACCCCAGTCGCCGATCTGACCCACGGCGCGGAGAAGGGTGACGGCGAGGGTATTGCGTCCGTCGCGCAGCACCTCGTACTCGTGGAGGCCCCGATTGGCTACCATGAGCCCCTGGGTGCTGACCTCGGATTCCAACCCGGCAAAGGCCTGAGCGCGGTGGGAATTGCAGGGATTCTGCCAGATTTCGGAAGGCTGAATATTTCGGCGTACCACGTCAAACTGACCGTCAGCAAAGGAATAGCGGGTGTCGATGTCTGCGGGGAACAGGGCGCGAAGACGGTGGTTTTCCGCGCGGTTGGCCACCACGGTTCGGAAATCCACCCGGGCGACCTTATCGGACAGGGTAACGAAGGTGGTGATATTGGCATCAATGGCCATGGGAACAGCCACCTTGAAGGTGACCGACCAAGGAGTGGCGTCGTAGAGGGAAATCTCTGCCTCGGCGTCAGCCGTGGTCACGGCCACGTCGCCCTTGGCCTGCCAGTAGTTGTAGAGGTCACCGTGATCCCGGGTATCCTCAAAGAGATTCTGGCCGGCGTAGACTTGTCCGCTCCGCTTGTCGGTGACGTCCACGGTGCCGTTGGTATTGAATTTCACGGCCAAAAATTCGTTTTCCATGGAATTTTCGGTATGGCTCACGGCAGTCTTGCCTGCAGGAGTCTGCTTCTTGACCGTGAACACCCGGTAGCCAATACCCGAAGTCTCCACCTGCATCTCCACGGCGAAGCGGTTCACGTAGCGGGGCTGGCGGAAACGATCCTTGGGGAGGGTATACGTGAATTGGTTGGCGATGTAGGTAATCTTGGCGGGCACTTGCCTGCCCTGCTCGTCGCAGACGGCAATCTCGGTGGCGGTATCGGTCAGATCGAAGTCCACGTTGGCCTTGACGGTCAAAACCGATCGGTTGGGCTCCAGGGACAGCACCACAATGGCGGCATCACCGTCCACGGCGGAGGTATCCACAGCGGCGACCAAATAGTCCAGCGCACCGTCACGAAGCTCCTCCCCGCAGGCGGCGGCCTTGGCGAAGCGGGCCTTCATTTCCTCGTAGACCTCGTCGCAGGAGCAGGAGCAGATGGAGTCGTGGGGGTGGTTCTGCATGAGCTTCTTCCAGGCGTACAGCAAGAGCTCCGAAGGGTACTGCCCGCCGTGGAGCATGGAAAGCAGGGCGGTGGGCTCGGTGATTCGCTCCAGAAGATGCTGGGTGTACAGGTTCTTCTGCTTGATGTCCACGTGGGAGGAGGAGGTGCTGATCAGGGGGAAGGAGCCTGTGGCCAGCTGGCCGTTCATCTCCCCCTCGTACACGGGGAAGGTATCCCTGTAGGGGCGGATGGCATCCACGTAGTCCTTGAAATTGGACTGCTTGACGGTCACCTCGTCCTGCACCTTTCCTGCCAGGGCGATGACCTCGTGCAGATTGGTCTGGACGGGCTGATGGTCACAGCCGTTCATGCCCAGCAGATGGGGGGTCAAGGCAAAGCGGGAGGTGGAAGCCACGATGGCCGCCAGCCTTTCCCGAAGGGCATCGGGATCGGCGGGGAGCTCCATGGCGTTGTGATACCAATTGGCAAACAGCACGCCTATGACCTCGGAGCCGTCAGCGCCCCGCCAGATCAGCTCGCTGGTGGTGATGCCGCTTTGCTTGATGATCTGATTGTCTGAGCCCACGTCGTTGATGCCGCGGCCGAACACGGCGTTGTCAAAGCCGAAGCCCCGCACGATCTGGGGCGCCTGAGAGATATTTCCAAAGGAGTCGGGGAAATAGCCTGTCTCCACGGGCTCAGCTCCGATCTCACGGCAGAGCTTGATGCCGTAAAGCATGTTGCGGACGTTGGCCTCTCCCGAGGTAAGATATTCGTCCTGCAGCACGTACCAGGGTCCCACCTGAATACGCCCCGCGCGAACCAAAGCAAGAAGGCGATCCCGCATGTGGGGCTTGATCTCCAGATAGTCGTCGATGACCACGTACTGGCCGTCCATGTGGTAGTAGGTATAGTCGGGGTTTTGCTCCATGGTGTCGATCAGAGCGTCAAAGAGCTCTACAAGGCGGACGCGGTGCTTTTCAAAGGGAAGATACCATTCTCTGTCCCAGTGGGAATGAGGAATGACGTGTAGTGTTTTTTTCATGGCCTGGAATTCCTTTCGGCGGCATAGCCGCGGGATTTCTATTCTCTTGTTGTACCGTGGATTGTATCACGAGGCGAGGGATCCATCAAGAGCTATCCCTCGTTCTTCCTCACCAGGATCTCGCACCCCTGTCCGTCCACGGGGGCTCGCTCGTAGACGATCTCCCCCACCGAGTCCACCTCGATGCGGCCCGACGCGGGGCTCTTGATGCTGTCCACAGGGCCTCGCACGGTGGCGGTAACGGCGCTGTTCTCAAAGGCCAGGGCACAGCCCACCATCTCACAGTCGATGAGGGTAAGGCTCTTGCAGTAGCACAGGGGCTGGGTGCCCTCAATGCGGCAGCGAACCAGGGTCAGCCCCTCGGAGTACCAGCCCAGGTATTCCCCCTTCACGGTGCTGTCCACGACCGTGACGTTTTTCGCGTGCCAGAAGGCGTCCTTGGTATCCAGATGCGAGTCGGTGACCGTGCAATCCTCCACGTACTGGAAGGAGTATTTGCCCTTCAGCTCCACACCCTTGAGGTGGAGTCCGCGAGTCATGAAGAAGGGGTATTCCCCCTTCACGCGGCAGTCGGTCAGCGTAACGCCGCGGCAGAGCCAGCCAAACTCGGCAGAGTCCACGTCGCAGTCGGTCAGGGTCATACGGTCGCACTCGCGAAGGGCCTTGATGCCCCCGAGGGTACTGCTCTCAATGGCCATATCGGCGGCGTACCAGATGGCGGCGCGGCAGGTGTCGGTGAGGGTACAGCCCGTTACGCGTCCTCCATGGACGTGCCAAAAGGGGTAGCGGAGGTGAAAGTCGCAGTCCTCGACGGCGATATCCGAGGCCTCCTTCAAGGCGGATTCCCCGTCGGCAGGGCCGTCAAAAAGGCAATTCTTGACCGTAGCGTGGGTGATGCCGTAGAGGGCACGCTCCTCATCCAGGGTAAGACTTTCGTAAAGGGTACGGGCGAGATCGGTCATGGTGGGATTCATGGAAATATCCTTTTCTGAAAAATTTGGGTTGTCGCGAAGGCGGCCGCTGTCCTGCAAGAGAGGTGCCTTGCGGCAAAATCAGAAGTACGCATCCATTGTATCACATGAAGTTCGGTATGTCAATGCGGAGAGAACAATTTCGGCATTTTGCCCTTTACAAAATTTTCGGTTTATGCTATAATAAAAGCCAATCCTACCAACAAGGAGACCGCCATGAGTCCTCTCTTCGTTCTGGGCCAGATCTGGGGCCTTTGCGCCATGGGCCTGATCGTCCTCTCCTTCCAATGCAAGAAGCCCGCCCGCCTGTGCGTCGTGCAGGTCTGCGCTTGCCTGTTCTTCATTCTTCATTACCTGTTTCTGGGTCTCAACGGCGACGCCGCGGCCTACGCGGGCATGACCCAGAACGCCGTGGGTCTTCTTTTCCGCGGAATTCTGGCCCTGTCCGAGAAGCGGAAAACCCTGCTCTCCCCCATGGTGTTGGCAGGACTTTGCGCGATCTCCACCGTAGTAGCCATTCTGACCTACCCCGGTCGTCTCATCGCCCTCCTTCCTACCGTGGCCAACTTCGCCTGCATCGGCTGTATGTGGACCAAGAACTCCAACACCATCCGCATCACCCAGCTGACAGTCATTTCCCCCTTCTGGATCATCTACAACGTATTCACCCTTTCCTTCGCGGGGATTCTGACCGAGTGTTTCAATCTGGTGTCCATTGGAATCTACTATATCCGCGTCCACCGAGAGAAAAGATTCGCCCGCTGATCCCTGCTCCAACTCACAAGAAAGGAGACCGCCATGCCCTCTATCCCCTCCTACCTCACCCCCCTGCTCGCCCTCTTCGCTTCCCACGGCGAGGCTGCCTATCCCGTGGGCGGTTGCGTGCGGGACACCCTTATGGGTATCCCTCCCCATGACTGGGACGTGGCGGTCACCACTCACCCCCACGACACCATGGCCCTCTGCCACGACGCAGGCTACCGAACCGTACCTACGGGACTCAAGCACGGTACCGTCACCGTCCTTGTACCCCTCAGCGGCGACGCCACCGACCGAGACGGCCCCTACGAGATGATCGAGTGCACCACCTGCCGTACCGAGGGAGGCTATACCGACGGTCGCCACCCGGATACCGTGGCCTTCACGGGGCTGATCGAGGACGACCTCTCCCGCAGAGATTTCACCGTCAATGCCATGGCATTGACGGTCAACGCCATGGCATTGACCCGAACAGAAGAGAGCCTGACCGTCCTTGACCTTTTCGGCGGGCAGGAGGATCTGAAGAGCGGCATCATCCGCGCCGTGGGCGACCCCGACACCCGCTTCACCGAGGACGCCCTGCGGCTCATGCGCGGAGTGCGCTTCGCGGTCAAGCTGGGCTTCGCGATTGAGGAGAATACCTACGCCGCCATCTGCCGTCGAGCCGAGGGACTGGCACGCATCTCCCGGGAGCGGATCAGCGAAGAGTTCCAAAAGATCCTCACCTCCCCCGAGCCCGAGCGGGGAATTCAACTGCTCTCCGACACGGGGCTTCTGCCCTACGTCCTCCCCCGTGGCATCTCCCCCATGGGCACAGGCGATCTCTCCTCTCTGCCCGCGGATTTCACGGTCCGCATGGCTTGCCTTTTGTGGGAAATGGACTATGACGGGGTAGAGGAGAATCTCGCGGGGCTCCGCCTGCCCAACGCAGTCCGCAAGAACATCCTGGCCATCACCTGCTCCTACATCAGAACCCTCCGCCCCGACGCCCTTTGCGCCCGTCGGTGGCGTCACGGGCTGGGAGAGAACACCCTCCCCGCCCTGGCCGTCCGCGCCGCTCGCGGAGACACCGCCGCCGTGGAGCTGGCGGAGCTGGTCAAGGCCTCTATCGAAAGCAACGAGCCCGTCTACATTTCCGATCTGGACATTGACGGCAAAGACCTCATAGCCCTTGGCTTCAAGCCCGGGCGGCTTCTGCAGGACATCCTCCGCGACCTTCTGGAGGCGGTCTGGGAGAATCCTGAGAAAAATACCCGCGAGGTGCTGATTAAAGAGGCCCTCAGGTGGAAAGACTAATCCCATCCCCCCCGCCCCGGCCGGTCGGGGGGGATCTCCCCCGGGAGCGCACAAAAAACTTGAAAAAATTTCAACTTTTTTCAAAAAACCCCTTGACAAAACTCACGGTATCTGCTATAATATCGTCTGTTGAAAATATTGGGGCATCGCCAAGCGGTAAGGCATCAGACTCTGACTCTGACATTTCCGGGGTTCGAATCCCTGTGCCCCAGCCAAACAAAGAAGGTAGCACATCGTGCTACCTTCTTTGTTTGAATGAGGTATGGGGCCGAGGAGATCGGTGCAAGCTGCAAACGAGGTACCCGTTTTCGCTTTGTCGGCGCAGCTTGCCGCCCTCGCAAAGCGAGGGCCGGGTTCAGAATCCCTGTGCCCCAGCCAAGCCTCACTAATTTGAACCTACTTTTTACGGTAGGCGGATTAGTGAGGCTCTTTCTTTTTATATCGGAAATGAATCCCGATTTTTGCCTTTCGTCCGTGTCCAGTGTAGCATAGCTCTCGCAGTTGTCAACGTGAAAAAATATCGCTGAAAAATGAAAAAATCATCGAGAAAGTCAAGTAGCAATACTTGGCTTTTTCTTTATCCACAAGCAATTTTTTTCGTGTACTGGCAAGGGACTATACCTCTCGTTGACATCTGCACACTATACCTCAAATGAGCATACCCAACACCCGACCTATGCTCCCCCGACCCTGCCGAAATGGCTCGCGAACAGCGAAGCTGTTCAGAAAATCGGGAGGTATAGAAAATGAAAACCCAAAACCAAGTAAGAATCACCAACGAAAACGTAAGGATCACCGCAGAAAACGTACAGCATATCGGTGAGTGTATCGCGCTGTCTGCCATCAAGAAAATGATGCGGTTTGCACACCATCTGCGTTCTCTTGACAAACTGTATGCCAGATTGGTCGAGGACATTTACGGCAACAGAGATTACAACACGACTTTCTCGGACGGTTATGATTTGGCTTCTGAAGTAATCTGCTTTCTCTGTCACTACATCGGTCACAATTTGGACGATCTGGTCTGTCAGAATCGCAAGGGTGAGCTACTGACTGTCCGCTTTGCCTGCTACCGTCACGCCCTTCGGTACATCGAAAAGGAGTATCTTTCTGACTATAAGACCATCAGCATTGAAGAATGCTCTCCGGCCGACGCGTCTATTGACTTCGAGACACAGTATGAGATTGAGGACTACACCAAGGTCGATACAATCATCCATCAAATGCGTTTGACCGTTGCCGAAACCGAGACTCTAAACCACTACATGGCCGGTCTTGGCTTTGTAGAAATTGCGCAGATGCAGAACGTCAATAATACGACTGTTTGGCGCAGAAGAAAGAGCATACAGAAGAAGTATCAGCGATATGTGATTATGCAAGGCTGATCCGATTCACATATAAACAACAAAAGGGAGCTTTACGGCTCCCTAAATTTATTAGGTATGAAGAAGCCCCGCGCGAGGCGGGGCAAGTATGATTACTGCAATTTGGAAACCCATTCATTCCAACGGGGATCAGCTTGTATTTCAGGCTTAACGATCTCATATTCAGGGACACTCCAAAAAGGCCAATCTTCGGCAAGGCTTCCGGCAGAAGTGTGAGGATGCGAGTCATCATTCGCTTTGGCTTGAATCTCTTCATACGGAACCAATCGAATGAGGGGAGCGGTATAGTAGCCACCTTCGCTTTCGCAATACTTCTCGAAAAGCCGGAACTGTGTAAGAGAACTGTCCAACGCTTCAAACGCCTCGTCCTTTTTACCATCCAACCAAAGATACAGGGAAAGCAATGTATAAACTCTCGCTATATATCCGTGATGCCTGCCGCAGTTCCCGTCAGCACACACGATACGGAATATATCTATGGATCCGCGTAGACTCTGTACTTTGTCGGCCAGGGACATATTCTGTTCATATGCGATCACGGTACAGACCATCAACCACGAACAAGCGTACACCACCTGAAGCAACCCCTCACCATATGCCTCAGCACGTTTCTTTCCGTCAGTAGCATTGGCTTTCAAGAATTCTTTGGAGCCGAAAATGTTGGGTGCCGTTTCAATTAGCTCAAGTGCTCTTGTGTGCTCTCCCACGTTCAAATATAATTGAGTAAGTTCACAAACGGCACGGTGACGCAACGGACCATTCTCTATTGTTTTCAAGAGCTTTTCATAAAGAGATATGGCTTCTTTCCACTCGGCGTAGGTGCGGTGTCTTTCTACGTCCAAAACGTCATATCCGTCTGCGTCTGACAAATGATATTCTCCATAGCGGACATATCCAGCGTTATACAGTACGGAAGCAAGGCACAGCATGAGCTTTTCGTTGCCGGGAAATTCAATCAATGCGTTTCTTGCCAAAACAATGCACTCGTCAATGTTGATATTCACGCCATTATTCTGAAAATTCATGGTGTCGATCCTGGTAACCAGTTCGTCAATTCTCTTAGCACGTTCATTATTGTAACCAAACAGTTCGTCGATGGAGACCCCGAAATAATTCGCAATGGAAGGAATCATCTCCATGTCGGGATAACCCCCGTTAGCCTCCCAACGGGAAACTGCCTGGGAAGTCACGCCGATAGCCTCAGCCAGAGCCTCCTGTGTGCGTCCGTCACGTCGACGCAGTTCACGTATCTTTTGTCCTAAATCAAGTTGCATATGAGCACCTCCTAATGTGTGTTCACCGGTGTACCCATATTATAGCATATTATTTTGTAAAAAACAATTATCAATTCGTTGTTTCAAATCCAAGGATTCCTTGGATTTGGTGCAAAACTCCGTGTAAATCCGCCTGTTTTCCGTCGTGATATTGTCCTTTGGCACCGTGACGTGTGCTTGTCTTATACAAGTCGGCTCGCCAGCTAGCCCCCAAAACTCGCTGCGCTCGTTTCGGGGAGCCCCGCAAGCTCGCCGAGACAAGCACACGCCCGCACCGCAAACAAACGAAAAAGAAAAATCCAAAGCCGAGCGGTAGCGGAGTCGCCCGCTGAGCCGCTTGGCGATCCTTCGCCTTTTCCCGTCGGCGCGGGGTTGATTTATTAAGCTCTAAAGCTATGTTGGCGGGACAGATTCCCTTCACGAATAGACTGCCCCGTTCTTATAGACGATCCCTGTCTCCATATCGATTACCGCATAGCGCAATTCCCAATTGATTCCGGTTATTTTCTGATAACCGTTGTACACGTTATCAAAATCCTCATACGTGCTGTACTCCACCACCAGGGTTTTCCCATCCATAGCCACGATACTGCGGATGGCATCGGGGATGTCGTTTGTCGTCAGGGTGGCCAGTAAGGTCAGCTCGTCATCAGCGCTTTTGCGATACCATATCTCACCTCCGCTGTAGTTGACCAGCCAGTTTTCTACCTTGTCGTTGTAGTAGGTGTAGTGGGGATCGTCCTTGTAGGCAGGTGTATTATGCTTTAAGAAGAAATACTGCCCCGTCTGGTTCCAGGCATTCAACTCCCCTGTTTCCTCGTCCATAAAGCTTTCCTTTGTCATGATTTCCCCGGTACTGAGATCGTAATACAAGACACTATTGGCTGTTACGCTTTGACGAAGCACCATCAAATGGGAGGTTCCGGCCCGCCCCACAACGATGAACCGAACGTCCCCGTCCTCCGGATTCAAAAGAGAGGCCTTCAGCAGGCACTTCCGCTCCTCTGTGTCGATATCATACTGCCATAATGCCCCGTCTGAAGCCGTATAGTACAGATACCGGCCAAGCCCCCTACCGGATTGAAAGGTGAAATTTGGGTCCGTTGCGGCGGAGCAGGTGTTGGTTTGGGGGTCAAATACGAATAGGGAGAACGAAACGCGCCCATCGTCCTTCAACACACCGCCAATCATGTAGATCATTCCTTGATGAACCGAGAAACAATCGGGAAAGTCCAGTTCATTCCATTCGTACACCTGCTTTACATCATCCAGCATCAAATTGAACGAGTACAGGCGGTAGCCCCCTCCAAACATTTCCATCAAAAGATAAATCCGATCCCCCAACACCACGCATTCATCAATTTGGCCGTAGAACAAGCAGGTGTCACTATAATGATCGCAAGCCAGATCCTTGCAAAGCGTGACGATATTCCCCGTCAGCTTGCTGTATGCCTGTCCGCCATTCCCAAAGGTTGCCAGACTGAAAATGTAGTAATACGGCGTATTGGCTACGATATCGGAGGAATATTCCGTGTAATCCGAGGTGCTGCGGTACATAGCGAGAAGCTCCTCGGGGGACATGGACTCATAGGGGTTTCCCTCGGTGAGCTGAACACTTGACTCCGGGGCTTTGTCCGCGGGAGTGTCCGAGGAGGTTTCCGTAGGGGCTTCGGTGACGGTTCCATGATCGGGCGTGCCCGTGTCGATGGGATCACGGTATTGATCTCTGCGGTTGCAGGACGTGAACCCGACAGACAGCAGTATGAATGTCAAGCAAACGGCTATACATTTTTTCATCGCGACTATCCTTTCTTTTCTGTCTTCTGACATCATTTATAAACGGTTCCCGTCTCCAGATCGATCACAGCATAATGCAGTGAGTCTCCGCTTGTCAGTTTGTTGTAATCATTATAGACGTTCTCGAAATCCTTATAGGTTTTATAGGATACGACCAGAGTTTTGCCGTCGGTTGCTCCAACCCAATAAATCGCATCGGGGATGCCATCGGTCTGCATACGGACAAGCAAGGAAAGCTCGGAATTGCTGTCGGGACGGAACCAGATCTCACCGCCGCTGTAGTTGACCAGCCAATTCTCCACCTTGTCGTTATAATAGGTGTAGTGGGGGTCATTCTCGAAGGCAGGGGTATCGTGTTTAATTTGCAGGTACTGCCCCGTGCTGATCCATACAAGATTTGCCTTGTCCTCTCCTAAGAGAGATTCCTCGGTGATGATCTCGCCTGTGGTCAGATCATAGTAAAAGTACGTGAACACCTGAACGCTTTGGCGAACGACACGAATGTGATTTGGCCCCTCGACGTTCAATGCGTGAAAACGCACGTCGCCCTCCTCGGGGTTTAGCAGTG
>JAFQOC010000106.1 GCA_017420845.1 Clostridia bacterium | reverse complement strand
CCGGATAGTGTCACATCCATCGGAAGTGATGCCTTCCGCGGTTGCTCTGGCCTGAAGAATGTCATATTCGGAGAGAATAGCCGGTTGACCACCATCAGCGCGTGGGCCTTCTTGAACTGCACGAGTCTGACCAGCGTCACCATCCCGGATAGTGTCACGTCCATCGGCGAAAGTATCTTCTCGAACTGCACGAATCTGACGAGCATCACCATACCGGATAGTGTTACCACCATCGCCAAGGGCGCCTTCTACAGTTGCACGAGTTTGACAAGCATCACCATACCGGATAGTGTCACCACCATCGGCAACTATGCCTTCTCGAACTGCACGAATCTGACGAGCATCACCATCCCGGATAGTGTCACCACCATCGGCGGCTATGCCTTCTCCGACTGCAGTGGTCTGACAAGCATAACCATCCCGGATAGTGTCACATCCATCGGAAGTGGTGCCTTCTACAAAACGAACCTGACAAGCATTACGCTCCCCTTTGTAGGGGCAAGTCCGGATGGCACAAGTAATACCCACTTTGGCTATATTTTTGGCGACCGCTACAGTTCTGACAATGGTAATTCTGTTCCTTCATCTCTCAAGACAGTAGTCATCACCGGCGGGTCATCCATCGGCTACAATGCCTTCTCCAACTGCACAAGTCTGACCAGCGTCATCATCCCGGATAGTGTCACCACCATCTGCAACTATGCCTTCTTGAACTGCACGAGTCTGACGAGCATCACCATACCGGATAGTGTCACCACCATCGACTACAATGCCTTCTCCGATTGCACAAGCCTTACCAGTATTACCTTTGAAGGCACCATTGACCAATGGAATGCGATCTCTAAGGGAATCCGTTGGAATTATAATGTCCCCGCAACCAAGATAGTTTGTTCTGACGGCACAGTTGCGATTTCCTGATCTCCCTTTCTGGTCCACGGCCGTATCCCAAGGTCGTGGATTCGCAAAGCCAACATACAAGCGCACCCCGCGCGGCGCATGCTCGCCGCGCGGGGTGTTTCTTTATGAGACGCCGGAACTGAATGGAAAAACGCCCACCCATTTCCTTCCGCACCGCTTGACACCTTCCTCGAGATATGGTACAATATAGGAGAAAAAGAGGGAAGGAGGATCGTAAGAAATGAACCTCGATACAGAGCGGAAGCTGTTCGTCGTATCCGACGTACACGGCTACTACACTGAAATGATGGCGGCTTTGGAGCAGGCGGGCTTTGATCGAGACTGTGAGGCTCATACCTTTGTCAGCTGCGGGGACCTGTTTGACCGCGGAACCGAGAACGGTCGGGTCTATGCCTTTGTGCGAAGCCTGGAGCGAAAGATCCTCATCCGGGGGAATCACGAGGATTTCCTTCATGACGCCTTGGAGCGGGGCGGTATTCTGTGCATGGACGTGGAGAACGGCACAGACGTGACCATCGAACAGCTGGTGGGCGAGGACGCGCTGGATGCCGAGGGCAAGCTGGACGTGAAGACCTACGCGCCAAGGATCCGTGAGCTCACCGACTTCCTGGATTCCATGGTCCATTACCATGAGGCGGGCGCGTATATTTTCACTCACGGATGGCTGCCCGACGTTTTTGAAGGCCGCTACCCGCGGGTCAGATCGGATTGGCGGGATGCCACCGAGTCTGAATGGAGATGGGCACACCTGTCGGAGTGGCAGCAGTTCTACGGCGTGGGGGCGACCCTGGAGGGCAGGATCATCGTGTGCGGACACCGGCCTTCCTATATGGGATACTATTTCGATCCCGGGCGTGAGCGGGATTGCACCGAGCCCTTCCACGGGGAGGGTATGATCGCCGTGGACGCCGGGACGGTTCGCAGCGGACGGGTCAACGTGCTGGTTCTGACAGCACCCTGATACGTTTGACAACCATGAAAAAAACAAAGGAGATCAAGCTATGACGACGCAAGCATGTTGCCGTAAGGTCGCTCCCGTGATCATTCTCGCGGGACAGTCCAACGCCGTGGGGGTGGGATATACCGAATATCTGCCCCGTCATTTCTCGCCCGAAAAGGTGGCGGAATTTGCAGCCGGATACCCGACACAGATCAATTATTTCTCCCACGACAAGACCAGCGGCGGCTTTGTTCCCGTGGGCTTAGGCTGCACCGAGCGCCACAAGAACACCTTTGGCCCTGAGGTGGGAATGGCCGAGGTGCTGACCCGGGACTGCCCCGGGGAGACATATTTCCTCATCAAGTGCGCCGTGGGCGGTACCTCTATGTGGCGGGATTGGCTGTCTCCCTCGGGCGGCGAGGCGTATGATCCCGAGGCGCGGGCGGAGAGCCCCGAGGCCGCGGTCTACGCCGTGGATCATGGTCAGCCTCTGCCTACGGGCTGGCTGTACAACGAGCTGGTTGCCTTGGCCAAGAGCAGCCTGGCGGAGCTTTCGGAGCGGGGATATACCCCTCAGATCAAGGGCTTTTGCTGGATGCAGGGGGAGGCAGACGCCTGCGACGCCGCCCTCACCGAGCAGTATGAGGCACGCTTCACGGCTCTTCTGAGGGATCTGGCAGAGGCTCTGTCCCCTTACATGGAGGATTGCGTCGTAGTGGATGCCGGTATTTCCGAGGTCTGGCCCATGTATCGGGAAATGAACCGTATGAAGGCAGACATGGCCGCCGAGGGGCCCCGGGGGGTCTATCTGGACACCGTCGGTCACGGCCTGACCACCGCCAAGGAGCCCGAGGGCGCTGTGGATCATTACCATTACGACTCGGACTCGGTGATCGCGTTGGGCCGCTTGTTTGCCCGGGCGGTGCTGGATCACGGGGTATAATTGCGGATTTTCTCATAAAATATATTGAAAAATACCGCAACGGATGTTGAAAAAACAACGACAATATGTTACAATATACGCAAGTAACGTAAGCCATGCTCGCGCCGCAATATCGGGACGAAGGAGACCGTCCTTGGGAAATGGAGCTTTTATGGATAAGAAACCGACCGAAAAGAAACCGACCGGAAAGAAGAACAAGAAAAACAGCAAGTGGATCCGCCCCCGCCATAAGGTGGTTCGCAACGTTCTTTACTATACGCTGGGTACGTACAGCAGACTGCGCTATAACGCCAAGGTGGAGAGGTTCAAGGAATGGGAGGACAGACCCTACTATATAAGGAAATTTACGCAAAAATCTATTCGGAAAGAATTTAATAAAGCAATCTATAAAGCATAAACAGTCTGTAACTGCGCAGACTGTTTTTGTTATGAAAAGAAAAGGTTTAAGCACGGTTTTAAAGATTTTTACCGAAAAGCGCCTAACCACTGTGGCGGGTGCGTGGGTATATTATTTTTTATCTTCAGTTATACCGCTTGCTTTTTTAATAATAACGGCGTTTAGCGTGTTCGGGGTAAGTATTACAGGAGATATTGTTTCAAGACTGCCCGAAGAATTTAGGTTGGCAGGCGAAACAATTGTGCAGACTGCGGAAAAGGCGTCTAAGGGTGTTACTGTGTTCTTTGTGATAACCGTTGTTTTCTCCTGTACCACGCTACTAAACCAAATGTCTAAAGACGGTGATTTTAT
>JAFQOC010000001.1 GCA_017420845.1 Clostridia bacterium | reverse complement strand
GGTGTGACCCGAGAAACGCACTCGCTTGTCGGCCAACATGAAGCCGTCGATGATGTTGGATTCACCGATGAAGTCGGCCACGAAGGCGTTGACGGGCTCGTTGTAAATGTCCACGGGGGAGCCGATCTGCTGGATGTGGCCGCCCGACATAACCACCACCACGTCGGACATGGAGAGGGCCTCCTCCTGGTCGTGAGTGACGTAGATGAAGGTAATGCCCGTGGCTCTCTGGATCTTCTTCAGCTCGCTCTGCATATCCTTGCGGAGCTTGAGGTCGAGAGCACCCAGAGGCTCGTCCAAAAGCAGGACACGGGGGTGGTTGACCAGGGCGCGGGCGATGGCCACACGCTGCTGCTGACCGCCCGACAGAGTGGTGACGCGGCGGCGCTCAAAGCCCTTGAGGTTGACCATGGCCAGCATTTCCTGGACCTTGATCTTGATTTCTTCCTCGGGGGTCTTCTTGAGGCGCAGACCGAAGGCCACGTTCTCATATACGTTCAAATGAGGAAACAGCGCGTATTTCTGAAACACGGTATTGACCAATCGGCGGTAGGGAGGGACCTGTGAAATTTCCTTCCCATCGAAAAAAACCTCTCCGCTATCGGCCGTTTCAAAACCGCCAATGATCCGGAGGGTTGTTGTCTTTCCACACCCGGAGGGTCCAAGAAGGGTCACAAACTCTTTATCATGGATATCCAGGCTGATATTATCGAGAACGGTCTCGCCGTCAAATGCCTTGGATACCCCACGCAGTGAAATGAGTATCTCTTTTTCCATGTCGCATAAAATCTCCTTTAAGGGGGGGTATTCTTTGCGCGTTTCCCGTCACGCGGCGGGCCGATCAGCGTTTCTGCAGGCACCTCTGAGGGTGTGGGTAAGCGCTTATCCCGTATCGCGTGCATACTGTCCGCAAACTTAGTCTTATTATAACAGAAATCCGTCGAAAATGCAATATCTTTTACGGGATTGCTCATAATTTTTTGAAATTTCGTCATTCAAACGAATTTTTTGCAGGGTTTTCGATGTTTTTCACAAAGAAGAATGCCGAGTTGAGCGGGGGGAGGGAGCTCGGAAAAGGCAGGGATTTCTCAGCACCATGTTCCGACAGGAAATACCTTGACAAATCAGCGGAAGTGTGATAGAATGACAAGCCGGAATACCGATTATCGCTGCCGTATCCCATGCCCTCATAGTTTCGGCGGAGGTCTGTTTGTTGCCACGGTCAAGGTTTTGATCACGTGCCGAGCAGCTATGCCCCGGGCAACGATGCGGGGCACGACGGGATCGGTGTCATGCTGAGAAAAGGACGGTTATCTTTATGCAGAGCGAACCGCTTGTATCCATCGTCATTCCCGTATATAACGGCGCGGACTACCTGCGTGCGTGTATAGATAGCGCCCTTGCCCAGACCTACCCCCATATCGAGATTATCGTAGTCAACGACGGCTCGGCTGACGGAGGAGCCACGGAGGCGATCGCCCTGTCCTACGGCGACCGCATCCGTTACTTCCGCAAGGAAAACGGCGGTGTCTCCTCGGCTCTGAATCTGGGGCTCCGACACATGCGGGGGGAGTATTTTTCGTGGTTATCCCACGATGACCTGTACCTGCCCGAAAAGGTGGCTTCGCAAATGGAGGCAATTCTGCGCTTTTCGGGCGAGACGGTCATGGCCCTTTGCCAAACGGGTCAGATCAACGGCCTGTCGCAGAGCATCCGAGGGGCAAAGCCGCTTCCTCTGAGGGCAGACGGTATCCTGCCGGCCGCGGAGGCGTTGGAGGTGTATCTGCGGCTGGGTCAATTCAACGGTTGCGCCCTTCTGATTCCCAAAAAGGCTCTGGACGCCTGCGGCGGCTTTGACGAATCTCTGCGGTACTGCCAGGACTATCTCATGTGGGCAAAGCTCCTTATGCAGGGCTGTGCCTTGGTCTACGTGCCTTCCCATGGCGTGCAGATGCGCGTACACGAGGGGCAATTTACCCATCGCGGAAGAGAACTGTACCGCAAGGAAATTTCGGTTATCTGCGGGTATATGCTTCCGTACCTTCTGGAGCACAGCACTCCTGCCCGCAATTATCTCTACGTCTTCGCCTACAGCATAGGTGTCCGCAACAACTCCGCTTCGGTTGAGCTTTGCCTTACGGAAGGGAATGCCCGAGGGCTTTAGACGTCGGGGCAGAGACTGTCCTTGCGATGGATCATGCTCTACGGTCGAATCCGCCCTGTTTTGCGGCG
>JAFQOC010000105.1 GCA_017420845.1 Clostridia bacterium | reverse complement strand
TCAAGGGAATTCACCATATTTTGGAGAGAAACAGAGGAAAATTTGTGCAAAAGAGAAAGAAAGTTCGGTTTCTCCTCTTGCAATCTACGGGGGACTGTGATATAATATGAGGTGAAAATGATTCGGTCGTTCAAATTGGGGTTTAGCGAACCGTTGGTTTACGCTGACCCAGCGGTGTTGCCCTCTCACCCGCCTGCGGCGGGAGCTCCCCCAGAGGGGGAGCCTTTCGTGCCATATTTGTGAATTTCCCTTATCCGACACGGTTAATAGGCTCCCCCTTTGGGGGAGCTCCGCGCAGCGGTGAGAGGGCAAATAAAGAGGGCAGGCCACAAACATACCGTTTTAAACAGCCCGACAAACCCAAATTTGAACCCCAATACCCAATCCAAAGAGGTGCACCATGCTGAAAGGTATTCCCAAGATCATCCCCCCCGAACTCTTAAAGGTCCTCTGCGAGATGGGTCACGGCGACCGTCTCTGCATTGCAGACGGCAATTTCCCCTCGGCCTCCATGGGTAAGGACGCCATCGTCATCCGCATGGACGGCCACGGCGTTCCCGAGATTCTGGACGCCATCCTGACCCTCTTTCCCCTGGACGCCTACGTGGATCGGCCCGCCACCCTCATGCGGCTCATGGACCGCGACGTGGGACGGGTGGAGACCCCCATTTGGGAGGAGTACGCCGCCATCATCGCAAAGCACGACCTCCGCGGCAAGGCCGCCATGGGCAATATCGACCGCTTCGACTTCTACGACGAGGCCAAGAAGTGCTACTGTATCATCGCCACGGGCGAGAGCGCCATCTACGCCAACATCATGCTACAAAAGGGCGTGATCTAAATATGATCTTTATTCGGAGGTAATTCCATATGGCAACCAACCGTTACATCGGTCAGTACCCCGTCATCGGCATCCGCCCCATCGTGGACGGCCGCCGCGGCCCCATGCAGCTCCGCGAGTCTCTGGAGCCCCAGGTCTGGGCTATGGCCGAGGCCGCCAAGAAGCTCTTTGAGGAAAATCTCTACTACTCCAACGGCGAGCCCGTCAAGGTGGTCATGGCCGACACCTGCATCGGCCGCGTCCCCGAGACCGCCGCCTGCGCCGATAAGTTCCGCCGCGAGGGTGTGTCCATCACCCTGTCGGTGACCCCCTGCTGGTGCTACGGCTCCGAGACCATGGACATGGATCCCCATACCATCAAGGGCGTCTGGGGCTTCAACGGCACCGAGCGTCCCGGCGATGTGTATCTTGCCGATGTTCTGGCCGGTCATGCCCAGAAGGGCCTGCCCGCCTTCGGCATCTACGGCCATGACGTTCAGAACCTGGACGAGGTGGACAACATTCCTGCCGACGTTCAGGAAAAGCTGCTGCGCTTCGGCCGCGCCGCCGTTGCTGTGGCTTCCATGCGCGGCAAGAGCTACCTGCAGATCGGCTCCATCTGCATGGGCATTGGCGGCTCCATCATCGACCCCGCTTTCATCGAGAGCTACCTGGGCATGCGTGTTGAGTCCGTGGACGAGGTAGAGATCATCCGCAGAATGTCCGAGGGCATCTATGATGCGGAAGAGGTTGCCAAGTGCAGAGCATGGATCGCCGAGAACTGCAAGGAAGGCTGGGACAAGAACCCCGAATTCGTCAGAACCTCCGACGAGAAGAAGGCCGAGCAGTGGGACTTCCTGGCAAAGATGTACTGCATCATCAAGGACCTGTTCAACGGCAACCCCAACCTGCCCGAGGGCCGTGAAGAAGAGATGGTCGGTCACAACGCCATCGCCGGCGGCTTCCAGGGTCAGCGTCAGTGGACTGACTTCTACCCCAACTGTGACTTCCCCGAGGCTCTGCTGAACTCCAGCTTTGACCACAACGGCGCCCGTGAGCCCTACATCCTGGCTACTGAGAACGATGTCCTGAACGGTCTGGGTATGCTGTTTATGAAGCTTCTGACCAACCGTGCTCAGATGTTCTCCGATGTCCGTACCTACTGGTCCCCCGAGGCCTGCGAGCGTGCTTCCGGCCATAAGCTGGACGGCGTTGCTCTGGAAAACGGCGGCTTCATCCACCTGATCAACTCCGGCGCTACC
>JAFQOC010000104.1 GCA_017420845.1 Clostridia bacterium | reverse complement strand
GAGCCCCGGCTCAACCACAAACGCATCTGTAACGGATGCGTTTTTTCTTTTTTTGCGGAAGGGGAGGGAAGCACCCGCTGACCGCTTCGGCTTTCTTTGAAATCTCTGAAAAATCTTCTGAATACCCTTGACGAACAGCGCCTTTTATGGTATAATACAGGATGAATAAAAATGCCCGTATGGGGCTTTTCGATAAACGGTAAACGGTATGGAACGGGACGGAGCAGACTATGGATAAAAAAGAAACCAAATTTTATACGGGACAAGGCGATAAGGGCTTGACTGCCCTCACTCCGGCCTCTCAGGTCTCCAAGGCAGACGAGCGGGTTGCCGCTGTCGGCTCGGTGGAGGAGATCGTATCGGCCCTGGGTGTGGTCAAGACCGTCACGGATTGCCCCATCTTCCGCGGAAAGGTTGAGCGCATCCAGAAGACCCTGCGCACCCTGTCCCGAGGCCTGCGCGACCCTCGGAGCGGACGCTTCGTCTTCTCCGCCGAGGAGGTCAGCTTCCTAGAGGAGGATATGGACAAAATGTTGGGTGCCATTTCCCCGGAATCCCTGACCAATGCTCTTCCCGGCGGCAATCCCCAGTCCGCGTATCTGGACGTTGCCCATACCGCGGCACGGCGTGCCGAGCGTGACGTGGTGGGCATGGATCGCCGTTATGCCGTCCCCCCTCTCTTTAAGCAGTATCTCAACCGTTTGTCAGACTACCTGCTGGTAGCTGCCCGTTACTCGGATCATCTTTACGCTAAGGCCGAGGCTGACAAGCCTGCGGCAGATCCCTCCGCGGTATCACCTGCCGCCCCCTCCATGAGTGCCGTCCCCGGTGCTGCCTCCGGTAATCTGTCGGATACGCTGGTGGCCGAGGTGCTGGCCCGTTTGGGTGGATCCAAGGCTCTGGATCTGAATCAGGCCAAGCGGATCATTGCCGCTGTGGAGGCAAGAGCAGCCGAGCAGGGCAAACACGCCGTTGTGGCTGTCTGTAACGCCGAGGGGAATCCCGTAGCGGTTCACGTTATGGACGGCGCCTTCCTGGTCAGCTACGAGGTGGCTGTCAAAAAGGCGTACACTGCGGTGGCTGTCAAGATGTCCACCATGGAGCTCTCTGCCCTCTGTCAACCCGGAGGGACCTTCTACGGCCTGCAGGCCCTGGATAAGGTCATTACCTTTGGCGGCGGAATTCCTCTGTACCGCGATGGCGTGATCGTGGGGGGCCTGGGTGTCAGCGGCGGCACGGGTGAAGAGGACCACGACCTGGCCCTGTATGGCGCGGCAGTATTCCAAACCCTCTGATTCTCATATGGCAGGCGGTTCCGGAGTCGGGACGCCTGCCTTTCGGTTTTTCGGGCGGATGAGTCAAGCTCTGTCTGCTACTGCGTTTTGAAAGGAGCTCATCATGCGTTATTACGTCATTACTGACCCTCACAGCTTTTATTCCCTTGTACGGGCGGCTCTGGAGGAAAAAGGCTTTTTTACCGATCCGGAGCCCCACATGCTTATCATTTGCGGCGATCTGCTGGATCGCGGTCCTGAGCCGGTTGAAATGCAGGATTTCGCGGTCAATCTCCTTCGTTCGGGGCAACTCATTTTCATCCGCGGGAACCACGAGGACCTGATGGACGCCATGCTGGACGATCTGGAAATGGGCAATACCTGGCTTCTGGAATGCCATGACTCGGTCCATAATCACAACGGTACCTGGAAGAGCGCGCTGGCTCTGGCCGGCATGACCGACGGCCAAGGCCTGTCCTATCCTGCCCTGCTGGCTTCCAGGGTGCGGCAGAGTCCCTTTTACCGCTACCTTATGGATTCCGCGGTGAACTACTACGAGACCGAGCATTACGTATTTACCCACGGCTGGATTCCCTGCCTCACCAATACGGGCTCTACCAAGTTTGCTTCCTATAAGACCTTCAGCCCGAATCCCAATTGGCGGGATGCCGACCCGATGGACTGGATGAACGCCCGCTGGTATAACGGTATGTATTTCGCTTGTCAGCAGGGGCTGACCCTCCAGGATAAGACCGTGGTTTGCGGTCATTTCCACACCTCCTACGGGCACGCCAACATTGAAGGCAACGGCGGCGAGAATCTGAATGCCGATTACTCTCCCTTCTATGCTGACGGCATTATCGCTCTCGATGGCTGCATCGTTCGGAGCGGATTGGTCAACTGCATCGTGCTGGAGGATTGATATTACCGATTCAAAAAGGTCAGAAAAAGGAGATTCACATGTTGTACATTCTATTTGGCTCCACCGCCGAAATGGGTCAACGTTGCCGCGATTATTTCAAGAATAACGGTATTCCTCTCATCGAAAAGCTCAATTACATTCCGCGGAAAACCCCCTTGACTACCTTGTTTGGGACACGCTTGAAGGCGACCAAAAAGCAGGTGGAGGCCTGTGACTATATCTATGAGAACAGCGGCTTGATGGTGGGCTTTCATAAGACCCAGATCATGGATGCCGTTTCGGGACGGTGCAACCGCCTGCTGACTCTGTCCGCGCCCACCTTTGATTTCGTTCGGGAGATCAAGGCGGCCTATGGGGACTACGTGATGGTCATCGGCACCTACATAGACCCTCTTCAGCTGGAAAAAATGTATCGGGCCAATCGCTCGGTTTCCCGCAAGGAAAGAGCGCTTCGGCTGGAGATCGGCAGGAACGTCAAACGCATCCTGCTGGAGGATCGGAATCTGTTCGACGAGATCCTTATGTACGGTGGGGAGGATTCCGTCTTTTCCCTGAGCGCTTTGGACAAGCAGCTGGAGCTCATCATTCGTAAGGGGGAGCATAACCAGCGTCGTATGAATGACTCTACCTACGTCGATCTGCCCTACAAGGGTCCTAAGCCCTACGTATTCGTCAGCTACGCTCATGATGACCGCAACCGCGTTCTCCCTGTTCTTCGTCTTTTGCAGCTGGCTCGGTGCCGCGTGTGGTACGATGACGGTATCAAGGGCGGTGACAACTGGCGCACTACGTTGGCCTCCAAAATTCAGGATCCAAACTGCGTAGGCTTTATCCTGTTCAGCTCCAAAAAAGCGGTGTCCTCCCTGTACGTCAGCGAGGAGGTGGACATTGCCTTGGATTGTGGCCGTCGGATCGTTACGGTTCGGTTGGATGACGCCATATTCAACTATAAAACCGAGAATCACCTCCAGACCTATCAGAATCTTTTCTATTGTGATCCTCGATTCAACGAAAAGCTCATTGAGGCCATTGGAGAAGAGGTAAAGCTGCGTTTCTGACAGCGGCACCGCGCAAGAGGAGGGAAGCTCCTCGTCACGGAGGGATGATGACCGAAGCAACAAAATGATTCGCCGCGGATTGTACGGATTATACAAATGTATCCCGAGACGACAAAAAAGGACAAATTCCCTTGACAGAAGACGTTTTTTGGTGTACAATAAGGAATAGCTCAATGTTTTCAGACAGGAGATTTCAACATGAATAAGAAAATAACCATCGTACTGCCCGGGCCTTGGGTCTTGTCTCACAGAGGAGACGATCAGCTGCCTATTCAGTTTTTGGTCAGCCTCGTTAAGGAAAAGTATGGGGAGAGTCTCTCCGTAGAGAAGGCAAATCTGACCGAGCTGCGGTTTACTGTCAGCGCGGACATCACCTCTGAGGATTTGTCCCGTGAGCTGCGTGCGGCCTTCAATACCCATTACGAGTTGGGGGAGAATGAAAACGTGCTGGAGCTCACCGTAGAGGATTCGTCCTGCGGCGTCTCCGACAGCAAGGAGACAACCGCGCCTGAGGATGACGACGCAGACAAGGACGACGTTGCCGTTATCAAGAAAAACGGCGCAAGAGATGCGTCGGATGATACATCGGAGGACGAGTCTGTGTCTTCCGTCAGCTCGGACAAGGATGACGATGAAGATGAAGAAGATGATGATGAAGATGAATCCGAATCCCTGGCACGGAGCTTCTTTGGCGGACGGGGCTCCTCTCGGAGTAAGTCCGATTCCGCAAAGCCCAAGGAGACTGTTGAGGCTTGCATGAAGCGCATCGACGGCCTCATTGGCGGTGAGGAATTCAAGGCTCTGGCACGGGAGCTGAGCAGCATCGCTCCCACTATCTGTAAGAACAATGCCTACGACGTTTTTGCCTCCCGAGGCTTTGTGTTCTCCATCAACAGCGGCTACGGTCTTTCGACCTACCTCAAGGAGTTGGCTGCTCTTATGAACGCTCTGGGGTTGCGGAAAAATCTGAAAGAGGGGAATGTGGAGGAGGTCGTTCTTCCCGCGCCCAAGGGGGACAATTCGGATTCCTTTAACGACGTGTCCCGCGCCCTTCGCTATTGCAGACCCGATAACGTATATCTGATTTGTGTGGACATCAGCGAGTGGATGAACTCCCTGAATACCCTTGCCTTCCGTTGTATGCTTAATGAGATCGCCGAGAATATGACCGAGGCCGTGATCGTTTTCCGTGTCCCCTTTGTGGATAAGGACGTGCTGGAGCGTGTTCGTTTCGCACTCAGTGACGTACTCTTCGTCCGTCTGGTTACGTTCCCCCCGCTCAACACCGCTGAGCTTCGTCAGTACGCCGCTGCCCAGATTGAGAAGTACGGCTTCCGTATTTCCCGCAATGCCTGGACCGGCTTTGATCGCCGCATTACCGAGGAGAAGAGCGACGGCCGCTTCTACGGTCTCCATACCGTGAGCAAGGTGGTCAAGGAAATGCTCTATGCCAAGTATCAGAATAACGCCCGTCGCGGAAAGGAGGATTTCCTGATCTCCAAGCGGGATACCGCCGCTCTGTGTGCCGAGACAATTCTGGAGGAAGGAATGTCCGCGGAGGAAATGCTGAGCAATCTGGTGGGAAGTGACACCATTCGGTCCCGCATCCTCGAAATCGTATCTCAGATCGTTTTCGCACGGAAGCAGGGGGGAGTGGACGCACCCTGTATCCATATGCGCTTCGTGGGTAATCCCGGTACGGGTAAGACCACCGTGGCTCGCATTATTGGCAAGCTCCTGAAGGAGAACGGCGTTCTTCGTATCGGTGATTTCCACGAGCATGCGGGTCGTGACCTTTGCGGCCGTTACATCGGTGAGACCGCTCCCAAGACCACCAGCATTTGCCGTGACGCTTACGGCTCGGTGCTGTTCATCGACGAGGCGTATACCCTTTACCGCGGTGTGGATAACGACCGTGACTACGGCCGCGAGGCTTTGGACACCCTCATTGCCGAGATGGAGAACCACCGCAACGACATGGTCATCATCATGGCCGGTTATGCCGACGAGATGGATCTTCTCATGAAGGGGAATGCCGGTCTTGCCAGCCGTATGCCCTACGTCATTGAGTTCCCCAATTTCACTCGCGAGCAGCTCTACGATATTTTCATGTCCATGATGAGCAAGCAGTTCAAGTACGAGGACACTCTCCCCGCCGCCGTGAAAGCCTACTTTGAAAGCCTTCCCGACACTCTGCTGAGCTCTAAGGAATTCAGCAACGCCCGCTTCGTCCGTAACCTGTTCGAGCGTACCTGGGCCAAGGCCACCATGCGGTGCCAGCTTGCTAAGATCAGCGAGATCACGCTTACCAAGGACGACTTCGACCGCTCTACTCAGGATCGAGAGTTCTCCTTCATGATGAGTAAGAAGAAGAATCGCATCGGCTTCTACGATTGATCCGATCCCATACAGACAAGCAGGTCAGCCTTCATGCAAGGCTGACCTGCTTGTGTTTTTAGACATTAACGTGTGGGCTTTTCCTGCCATTCCATCCACCCGTAGGCGTAGGGAAGTCGCCCTTGCCGCAGCCTTCCCCAATAGGCAAAGCCCTGCTTTTCAAACCAACCGCGAAGCCCTGTATCCACGTCAATGAAGGCCAACGCCAGGTGGGGGGAGTCAATGGTGGGGGGATGGCCGATGCAGGCCACTGCCTCGGCCTTGGCGTGATCCATCATAAGTCGACCGAGCCCCAAGCCCCGACGGTGTGGGAGAATACAGAGATGCCGGAGCTGTAGGGTGCGGTCGTCGTATTCCGACAACGCCATATATCCGATCATGGCGGTTCCCTCAAACAATCCGTACATCTGCCGCGCGTAGTAGAATGACTCCAGCCCCTCGGTGGTCATAAAGCCGGGATGGGTTGGCCAGGCCTCCCGTGTCAGCCCCAGGTCACGGACTACCGTGGAAAAGCTTTCCCGAATCACCCTCGCCGCTTCGGGCAGATCAGGGGTTGCCAATCGAATGACCCGAAGGGAGGATACGTCCAGGGGGAGTGTTCCGTCCGGAGTTTTTTTCATCAGCTGTCTCCTTTCCCACATAGCCCCGTATGTACGGGGTGAAAATTTCACTCAGTATAGCATATTCTCTTTTGCTTTGTCAAGGGCTTTTGGAAAAAACTTGCATTTGGCGCGGAAATGTGCTATAATGAGAAAAACACATCCCGAAGGAGGCTTCCCATGCTCCAAGGTCTGGCCATCTGGCACTATCCCCACCGCTCCATAGCGGACAATATCCGTTATTTCGCCGCCTGCGGACTGGATTCGGTCAGCGTTCACGGCTCCCAGTTTGCCCGAGCCATCAGCGATCCCGCTACATCCGACGCCCTTGCCTCTGCCGTGACAGATACCGGCGTGGTTCTTACGGTACACGGTTGTCTCCCGCGGAATCATACCCCGGAGGCCGTAACGGTTTTCGAGTCCGAGTTGGAATGGCTATCCCGTTGGCAAAGAAGCCACCGCCTTATTTCCGTCCTGTCCTTTGACGTTCCTCAGCCCATTCGATCGGGCGTGGGCATCGGAGGGTACGTGGAGCAGGTTCTGACCTCTGTCCCGGATTGCAAGGTGGCCGTGGAGGATTTTGGCCTCAATCCCGAGGAGGTGGAGCAGATCCGTTTCTTGAAAGGGAACCATCGCTTTGGATATCTGGTGGATCTGGGGCATTTGTTCCTTCGCCTGCGCGGCAAAAACACAAGTGGTAAGGCTCTGTTTACCAATTCTCCTTACGAGCATCCTCCCGTGGCCGTTCCCGCTGTCACTCACTTTTGCGCCGCGCTGGCGACCAAGGAATTTCCCATTTTTGAAATGCATCTTCACAACAACGACGGTGTGTCTGATCTTCACTGGTTTTTGGAGGATGGTTGTCTGGACGTCCGTGCCGTGGCACAAGCACTCCAAGCGTTGGACTTTCAGGGGGTTCTGACCGTGGAGAGTGCGCCGGGCTTCCGTTTTGAATGTCGGGGAGCGGATGCGGATACGGGGATCGGAAAAACCTTGGCGTATTGGAGAGAATGCCTGGAGGAGACGGGGCGTTAAATTTGGGTTTATCGCTCCGCGCTAAACCCAAATTTGAGTGAAAAGTGAAGAGTGAAAAGTGAAGAGTGGGAGGTGCAAATCCTTCGGATTTGTCCATTTTTCAATCGAAATGAAGGAAACCGAAGGTTTCCCTCCTTACCTCTTCACTCTTCACTATTACCTATTACCTTAATTGCGGTTTATCGGGCTTCAGACCGATAAACTGCAATTTGAATTTCTTTCTGCAAAAAAAACCATCACGGACCTCGTCCGTGATGGTTTTTTGCTATGACGGGAAAATCAGAGAGCGGCCTTCAGGCGAGCCTCCAGAGCGGCTAGCTCGTCGTACATGGTGTTCGGAACAGCAGCGCCGACCTGAGCGTAGAACTCCTTGATGTTGTCGATATCAGCCAGCCAGGACTCCACGTCTACGGTGAGCAGATCGCGGATGGTGTCCAGAGTGATATCCTCCAGACCCTCGATCATGATATCCTCAGCCTTGGG
>JAFQOC010000103.1 GCA_017420845.1 Clostridia bacterium | reverse complement strand
TCGCCAACCGCTACTTTATGCGGGGGAATCAGCGTGTTGATCTGCTCAGCGGCGAGACGGTCACCCTGTGGGAGGGGACTCCCGCGGCGCAGGTGGGTTCCCGTGACGGACGGTATCTCTACCTCTATTTCGATGGGGGAACCGAGATCCTTTGCGTGGACGTCTGGGCAGGCTTGAAGGGTCTCGTCTCCCTATCCGAGGACTTCCTGGCTGAGGCCATGTCCGCGGGAGAGATCACCTACCGTCTGCTCCTCAGCCACAGCGGGGATCAACTGCTCATGAGCTACTTTGAGCCAAGCACCGTGGCCTTCGACGCCGAATCCTTCATGAACGTCCCTCTCGGAGAGAGACACGGCCGCGAGGAGACCGTGGCGGACATCATCAACCACTTCACAGTCAACGGAAAGCCCCTGCGCTTCTACGAGAAGTCCCGCGCCATCCTGCTTGCCAAGCTGTTGTTCCTGCCCGACTATATGGATTGGGCGGAGAACGGCAAGGACGGCGACTGGAAGCAGATCTGCCTGGAGGTAGGCGAGCGCATGATCCCCTATCTGGACGTCTGGGCGACCTCCGCGGAGGTACCCGCCTCGGTGGTGTCGGAGAAGCTGGGGAACCTGTCGGCGGATCAGTTCGACGAGCTGTTCATGATCCGCTATAACGATTACGACCGTTATCTCCACGATGAAGAAAAGCTACCCAGCGAGTACGGTACGCGGCGGGACTATGCCTTGAACGGCTATTCCCGCGGTCTGCGGGATGCCTTGCTCAGCTATTGCGGCGTGACTCCTACCGAGGAAAACAAGGCCTATCTGGATGCCCTGATCCACAGCCGTCTGGATGCCATCGTCAGCCAAGAGGTCACGGTCACGCAGCCCGAGCTGGAGGACATGATCGAGGATATTCTTTTGGAGGTCTCTCCCACCCTCATGGGCTGCACTTACGCCGAATTCCTGCAAAGGGCGGGCTTCTTTGGATACCCCATCGATTGGGCAGAGTACCACCTGACCACCGACAGCACAATGGGGGATATTCGTCTCAGCGGTCGACAGTTCGTGGATCAGGACTACGTCCGCGAGTTCCTCGGTAACATCACCTTTGCTGAAGGCGAGGTGAATATCCGCGTGGCCGCCCGCATCGTTTGCCCCATTTTCATTAAGTACGATTGGATCACCCCTCACATCACGCTGGTGGAGCTGGGCTACGCCGCCGACGGCAGAGCTTATATCGTCTCCAACGGGTTATTCGCCGAGATCACGCCCGAGGACGTGGAGACCTTTAAAACCGAGGCGGTCAGTAAGCAGACCCAATACGAGCCCGTCGTGGTGGACCGCCCGTGGTAGCAGACCACTAAGGACGGCCTCCCCGAACAGAGCGGAGTGGCGGCAGCACGCTACGGAGGAAACCTTCCGCGTACTCATCCGCTATGAGGCGGAGGATTGACCCAAATCCACACCAACGAAAAGCGGAGACTTCCCATTCCGGGAGGTCTCCGTTTTTTTAGGAATGCCCGTCATTCGCCCTCCTGTACGGGGGCGATCTCGGCCTTTTTCGTAGGCACGAACAGGACGATAGCGCAAGCAACCGCCAGCACTGCGGTCACGGCCAGGCCTCCCTCCAATCCGAAGGAGCCGCCGTTCACGAGAGCCTGCCGCCCCCCCTCGCCCATCTCGGCGACCAGCGGGGAAGGACTCCCCGCAAGCCCGCTGACGGGAATACCGAAGAGATTCCCCTGGGCGAAGTTCCACATGCTGTGAACCGCCCCCACCATCCAGATGCTCCCGCGGCGGAGAGTCAGCATGGAGGCGAAAAGGCCGAACAGGAATATATTGATGAGGGCAACCGCCGTTACCCCGGGATTCCCCACGTGGAGCAGGGAGAACAGCAGGGCGTTAGACACGGCGCAAACCCAGAGCGGCCACTTTCGGCTGAGGGAGACCATGAGGTAGGATCGGCAGAGTAGCTCTTCGGACATACCCTGAATCAGGAAGCCCGCGAAGAAAAGGAGAACCACCCAGAAGGAGGGCATGGACTCAGCGGGAGACAGGGATATGGCCCCCGTAACCACGCAGAGCAGAACGGGCAGACCGAAAAGTCCCAGCCCCGCCGCCAGACCCACGGCGTACTCGGCAACAGCCCCACGGCGGATCAGCCCCAGGCTTTCGGGAGTTCTGCGCTCAATGGCCAAACAGTAGACCAGCACTGCCGCCACCGTAGCCGTGGTGGCGAACAGGGAAATGAGCATACTCGTGTCTCCCGCCAGACTGTTGGGAATGGCGATTGTGGCGATCACAGCCAGAAGCAAACGCCCCAGCTCGGTGACGGTCAGAACCAGGAAAAACAATAAAAGAACCACCACGGGGCGGGCGGTCAACCGCTCCTTCGGGGTGGGTTTCAGCATATGCGTCTTGGTAAAAGCGGGAATTTTCACGGCAGGAAAGCCTCCTTTCGCACGCTACTCTTTCATTATACCACAAAACCCGGGGAATTGCAAGACCCCGCGGTGAATTTGTGCAGAGGAATTTTGTTCGTGAAATTGTGCACATTTCACGAAATTCACCAGACCTACATGATAACCTCTTTACAAAATCACGATGATATGGTATAATAAAAATGACCCAAGGGGGAAGGCCCCAAAGGCACCTCCGAGGTCACGCAACCCATAACGCAAAGGAGGAAACACCATGAAGATCACCATTATCGGCAGACAGCTTACCGTATACGACGACACCCGAGAACTGATTGAAAAAAAGCTTTCCAAGCTGGATAAATATTTTAAGGCCTCACCCGAGGCGACCGTCACCCTGAGCCGCAAGCGCAACGTGTCCAGCCTGGAGGTGACCATCAACGCCGGTGGCACTTTGTTCCGCAGCGAGGTAGACGCGCCCGATTTCCGCATCGCTCTGGATCAGACGGTGGATCACATTGAGGGTCAGATCCGCAAGAACAAGACCAAGCTGGCCAAGCGGCTTCGGGAGAACGTCATGGATATGGCGGTCATTCCCGATCCCGTGGAGGAGATCCCCGAGGACGGGCCCATCATTCGTGTCAAGCAGTTTGAGTTTAAGCCCATGACCCCCGAGGAGGCCATCATGCAGATGGATCTTCTGGGGCACAGCTTCTACGTTTTCAACGACATCACCACCGGCGACACCTGTGTGGTTTACACTCGTAAGGACGGTGCCTACGGCTTGATCGAGCCCTTGAAGTAATTCGCATGACTATACACAAAAGGAGCGGCCCCGCGGGGTCGCTCCTATTGTGTTGACATGGATTGGGGCGGTTGCGGTTTACCACCCGATCACTTATTTCTTTTTAGGCACGTTCATTCTGAAATCAAACCGTCTCGGTACGTCGATGTCAGAAGCCTCAGGGTCAATGCCCTCGGCGGCAGCCTTGGTCTTCTCGATCTCCATATACAGAGAGGTCAGGGAGATCTCACCCTCCCGGATATCCGTGACCGAGAGGCCTCCGTCACGCCACAGAACTGCCTCTGCCTCGGCGATCTTTCCTATACGGAGCAGAGCGAAGGCGTAGGTCATAGCCACACGGCCGTCGGCCTGTACCGCGGTGGGGGCGGACTCAAAGGCGGCCATGATGGCGTCGTATTTTTTCGCGCGGAGAGCCAGAGCCAGGGCTTGGCGGCAGAGGGACACGTCGGAGGGCAGGAGAGCCAGCGCCTCCAGCGCCGTATCAGCGGCGGCGTTCAGGTCATCCTTCATGCGGTACACCTGGGCTTTGAGGAACAGGGCGATGGGGGTCACGGCAAAGGACAGAGCCTCGGTCAGCGCCTCGTCGGCGTCACGGAGCCTGCGCTCGGCCATATAGACGGCGGCCAGATGGAGGTATTTTTCGTGGCAGGGCGCCGAGGTCTCCAGCATAGCCGTCCACTCCTTCTGGAGCATCCAGGACACGGGAGGCCGATTTTTGTCGGCGGGCTGCTCCATAGCACCGGTTTCCATGAGGGTAAGCCAAGGCGATTCAGCCTCAGTCAGCTCACCAAAGTCCAGATGGGGGCACACGGATGGCTCGCCGTTCTTTTCACGACGGAGATTTTCCAGCTTGCCCCAGGCGGAGCCGTAGCAGATCTGCGTTGCGGCGGGGGATAGGGCCATGGGCTTGGTGGCGGTCAGCAGATCCTCCAGCTTTTCAGCGGGGATGAGGGCTTCCAACTGTCGGTTCACCTCGGCGCGGCAATCCGCCCAATCTCCGTGGACCTTTGCGGGATCGGCAGAAATGGCACCGTAGGCCTCCAGCCACTCCCACGCGGTCTTGGGGGGCATGGGCAGGCACTCATACTGGGTATGGGCCACACCTGCCTGGATCTCCACGTAGCGGCCGTCGTGTCCGTCTCGGGTGAGGAACTCTTGCCAGCGCTTGCCGCCCTCACCCTGGCCCCAGACGAAGAGCTTACGGCCTTGGAGTCTCGGGGTGGAGGTCTGGAAGAAGCCGTAGCCCTCGCGGTTGATGTAGGCGGTGTACTTGCGGGAGGTCTTGGGGATCTTCCAGAAGTAGTCGATGGCCACGGGGTTATTGGAGGGATAGGTGATATCAATGCCGCCGTCGTAGGGAACGGGATTCTTGCCCACCATGCCGCCGCGGTTGTTGTAGGTCTCGGTGGCGTCAATAACGTCTCTGGCCTCGGGGTTCTCGCGGACGGCCATGTTGGTCCACCAGTACATGGGGACGGTATCGGCGGTGGGGTTGACGATGCGCATACGGCCGAAAAGCTGTCTTGAATCCTCGGGGAGGAAGAAATCCATCTGGTAGACGCAGGCGCGGATACGCTCATACTCGTACATACGGAGCACGGGGGTACCGTCCTCCAGCTTGGTTTCTGCCGCATGGATACGGGAGCAGGTGAAGGGATGGTGTCCCACCATGCCGCAGTTGAACTCAATGCCACCTGCCAGCCAGGCGTTGCGGACGGCCAGGTTACAGGGGCGGACCACGGGATTATCGTAGAGCAGATGCTTTCCCGCTACCTTATCGTAGAGAGACCACAGGCGGCCGCCCAGCTCGGGGAGGAACAGGGCTTTGAGGTATTGGTTTTCCAGAATCACGCCGATATAGGGGGTCAGCTCCTCGGAGCGGTCGTAGAGATCCTGCATTTTATAAGGGAAGATGGAGGGTAGGAAGCCGTAGCCCACGAAGAGCTCGTCGTCCTCGTCCAGGGCGGAGCGGGTGAGGCCTTGGACGTTGGACATTTCGTAGAGGGAGGGAAGGGTGGATTCGCCGTTGAAATGAGCGGAGGGGAGGAGGACTTCACAGATGGTCATGGACATGGTGGGGTCTCCTTTCGGGTGGTGGATTTGTTGGGTTCATTATAGCATACAGTGGGCGGAAAATCAAGATATTTAAGAAAATTTGGGCAGCGATTCAGTTGACTTTCAAATTTGGGTTTATCGGTGCGTTGGGTTGCAGTTACGCTGGGGTAGTGGGGGCGAAGC
>JAFQOC010000102.1 GCA_017420845.1 Clostridia bacterium | reverse complement strand
GGTCGGTTGCAAATGAAATGTGGACATGGAAAACCTCCTTGGTTGTAATCATCATCACGGTCAATGGGCTTCCGTTTGACACAAAAGGCACTCTCCCGCGGAAAGCGCCTTTTTGTGATTATGCGGCGGGCGTCAGCGCCTTCTCAAAGGCAGACCCGGCGGTGGTGGTCTCGGAGGAGTTCAGGATGGTGTAGAGCACGTAGCAACCAATCACGTTTACGGTGGCGGTGTCCAGCTTGGGAAGCTCGGCGGGGTTGTAGGATTCCAGCAGAGGGGTCATCTGCAGCTTCTTGGTGTCCAGATAGCCTTGGGCGAACTCGGCCACAGCCTTGGCGTCCTTTTCGGAGGCACAGCGGAAGATACCCACCTCGTCAATGTTCATATCGGAATTTTCGGACACCATGATGCGGTATTCGGTGACCTTTTCCATGTGGGTGGCGTAGTCCTCTCCCCAGGAGGAGGCGGAAATATACTTGTCGGTAACGGCCCGCCAGCCGTCCTTGACGGGCAGGGAGGCGATAACGCTGTCGCAGAGGGACTGGGCGGAAACGTCGGTTCTCCAGTTGCCGCCGCCACAGGCGGTCAGGGGCAGGAGCATGCAGAGGGCGAGCAGCAGGCAGGTCAGGGTTCGGGTCACAGATTTCATGGGAGCTCCTTTCGGTGGGTCAATTGGGGAGGGCGTGGGTACGGATATACTGCAGAATGACCTCGTAGGCGTTCTTGCCCAGATGGATGCCGTCGTTGGAATTGCAGTATTCCGTCTTCAGGCAGTTCTTGTCGTCCTTGAGGACGGTCTGGGTATCCAGATAGCGGCAGCCGTTCTCGGCCGCGATGGCCTTGACCCACTTGTTGGCGTTGTCGATCTTGGTGTTATCCAGGGTCGTACAGCTCTGGGTCACGGGGAATATGGACTGCAGAATGATCTTGGTGTCGGGGGAGGCATTCTGAATGCCCTTGATGAGATCGGAGTAGCAGGCCTTGAACTCGGATTCGGGGAGGTAAGCTACACCCCAGTCGGTGCCCAGGGTAATGACCATGATGGCGGGCTTGGCCTTTCCGGCGGCCTCCGCAATGGTCATTTTCTCCCCGGTCTCTGGGTAGATGATCTTGGCGGAGGTGACCTCGGAATTGAGGTTGAGCATATTGTTCTCGCACCGCCAGACCTGCTTGGTATTGGTGCCGCCGGTCAGCACTCCGCGGCTGATGAGGTGGGCGGTGAGGGAGTCGCCTACGAAAATGATCTTGTTCTGATAATCCATGCCCGCATCGGGGGTTTCGGCCAGAATCACGGGATCGTCGACGGAATTGTTGGGGGCTTGTGTGTTTGTGTCGGGATTCTTGGGGGGCTTTTTATTGGCGGGCTTGGTGGCGAAGAAGGTCACGGTAAGGGCCAGAAGGACCACCAGCAGGCCGGCCAGGATGATGCACATCAGCCGAGTCAGGCGTTCGATCTGTTGGACGTTATGATGGACGGGCATAGATACCTCCGATGGGATCAGGATTTGGAAAACTGGCTTTCGTAGGGGGTCTCTTCCGCCTTCTTGCGGTTTCTTTTGGAGACTGCGGCGGCGTAGATGGCCATGACGGTGGCGTACAGGATGATGACCAGCAAAAGGATGATGAGGATCTGCATGCCCGAGGGCTTGGTGCGCAGCTGGTAGGGCAGGTAGCAGAAAACGTAAAAGCCGCCCAGAGTAATCAAGGGATGCAGGGCGCACTTGGCTCCGGTGGACAGGGTGGCCGACCGACGGGTCATAGCCGCCAGGGTCAGGCAAAAGCCGAAGGGCAACAGCAGAAAGAAGCGGACGCTGTCCACGTAGGTCAGGGTCAGAGAATCAGCGGCAATGGACGACGTGACCAGCAGAATGAGACAAAGGAGGGTGTACCGCGCGCAGGTGCCCAGCCACAGGGAGCGGAGCAGGGAAGGGGCATTGGTATTGTGAGCCTCGGGGGCTTTTTTATTCATGGAATCGGGTCCTTTCGGGAAAATGTCATTCTCCTATTATTATAGCGTATTTGCGTGGGGATTGCAAGGGGTATTTGTGAATTTTTCGCCCGCAGACAAGAAGTTTTCAAATATAATCAGGAATGTCAAACCTTGTTCATATTTTTGTGTTACAATAGGCGTGCTGTGATCAAAGAGCGTAAAAACCGCGAAAGGAGGAGGCTCACTATGTCTGAACGAAAATCCGACAAAAGGGCAACGGGAATCGAAACACCGAAGAATCCCTCGTATCTGCCCGGCATTTCCTGTCCCGCCGATCTGCGCGCCCTGCCCGCCGAGGCCATATTACCTCTGTGCGACGAGATTCGTCAGACGCTGGTGGATACCGTCCCCGAAACCGGCGGACATCTGGCCTCCAATCTGGGTGTGGTGGAGCTGTCGGTGGCTATGCATCGGGTTTTTGACTGCCCCCGCGATCATTTTATCTTCGACGTAGGCCACCAGAGCTACGTCCATAAGCTGTTGACCGGCCGTTACGACCGTTTCTCCACCCTGCGCAAGGGAGGCGGACTGTCGGGCTTTACCAAACGGAGCGAGAGCGAGTACGACTGCTTCGGCGCGGGGCATAGCTCCACGGCGCTGTCCGCCGCCTTGGGCTTTGCCCAGGGAGACCGCATGGCCGGATCCGAGGCCTACACTGTGGCCGTGGTTGGTGACGGCGCCTTCACGGGAGGGATGGTACACGAGGCGCTGAACAACGTTACCCCCGGTTTGCGGCTCATCATCATCCTCAACGAGAATGAGATGTCCATATCCAAAAATATCGGCCGCTTTGCCACCCACATGGCCCGCCTCCGTCGGAAAGCCGGTTATTTGAAGACCAAAAAGGGGATCAGCCGTTTCCTCAAGCGCATTCCCCTTGTGGGGGAGGGGCTGTTCTGCGCCGTCCGCGATACCAAAAAGGCGCTGAAGAACGCCCTGTACGGTAGTAACTACTTTGAGGATCTGGGACTGTACTACCTGGGTCCCGCCGACGGCAACGACTACGAGGCGGTGGAAACCCTTCTTACCGAGGCGAAACGGTTGGGGGACTGCGTGGTCATCCACCTCAAGACCCGCAAAGGGAAGGGCTACGCCCCCGCTGAGGCCGAGCCCGGGAAATATCACGGCATGGCCCCCCGAGGGACCGCGTCGGTGGAGAATTTCTCCCATCGTTTGGGAGAGATCCTCATTGAGGAATCCGGAAAGGACGACCGCATTTGCGCCATCACCGCCGCCATGAGTGAGGGAACGGGTCTGGAGGCCTTCCGCGCCGCCCGCCCCGACCGTTTCTTTGACGTGGGGATTGCCGAGGAGCACGCGCTGACCTTTGCCGCGGGCTTAGCCGCCGACGGCTACAGACCCGTCACCGCCATATACTCTTCCTTCCTCCAGCGTGCTTACGATCAGATCATCCACGATATTGCCCTGCAAAATCTGCCCGTCCTCATGTGCATCGACCGTGCGGGTCTGAATGCCGGGGACGGCCCTACCCACCACGGCATTTTCGACGTGGCGTTTCTGTCCTCCATTCCCAACCTGACAATTTTCGCCCCCGTGACCTTTGCCGGTTTGGAGGCGTCGGTTCGCAAGGCTCTCTCGCTGGGGACTCCCGTAGCCATCCGCTACCCCAATGGCGGCGAGGACCCCCGTATTCGGGACACCTTCTACCCCGACGGTGCTTCCTATGCTCTGGACGCTTGTCCGGGTATCCGGGAGAGCAACCCCGAAAACCGTGACGAGCCCGTCCGCGCCGTCATCGTGACCCACGGGCGTATCGTCAAGGAGGCTCTGACAGCCCGGGAGCGTATGGCTGCCCGGGGGATCCACGTGGGCATCCTGCTTTGCGAGTATCTGAAGCCCTATGATCAGCTGGCCGCCGAGGTGGGTGCCCGACTGCCCGAGGGGGTTCCCCTGCTCTTTGCTGAGGAGGAGATCCGCGCCGGTGGCTTCGGTATGCTCCTCACCGACGCTATGCGCCGCGGCGGGACTCTTTCCGGCCATCCCTACCGCATTCTGGCCGTTGACGACAGCTTTGTCTGCCAAAGCCGTCCCGAGCCCATTTTTCGCACCGCCGGTGTGGACGCCGAGGCTATGGAGCGGGCGCTGGACGAGCTGCTGTCCTGACGGTGCGTTTTGGCCTTGCATTTTAACTGAATTTCTACCGAGTCCGCTTGCCATGCGGGCTCGGCTTTTTGATGGGGGAG
>JAFQOC010000101.1 GCA_017420845.1 Clostridia bacterium | reverse complement strand
GCGCAAAATACAACCCTCTATCCGTATAGACGCATTATCTGCGTGATATCTTTCAAAAAATGTCGAAAAACGCCTCCGAAAAGGCGTTTTTACATTTTGTTCACAGACGAAGGGGGAGCGTTATGCTTTCTCGATCCTGTCCCGCAGCCGTTTGACGGCCTGTGCCGCCCGGGTCAGATATGCCTCGTCGCTCATGCCCTCATAGTTGACTGCCTTGCGCTTCAGCTCCAGAGTCAAAGGGACCTCGGGTGCGGAGCGCAGAGCCTCGGCTACGTAGCCGAAGTCCAGCGCGCCGTCAAAGGGAATGAGGTGGGAGTCCTTGTTATAGATCCCCTCGTTATCCTGCACGTGGGTGCAGATAAGTCGGTCACCGAAGAGGGGCATGTACCGCCGCCCGGGGGTGAAGCAGCCCTCGTGGCCGCAGTCCCAGCAGAAGCCCACGTGGAGCGCATCCTTGAATTCCTCAAAGGCCCAGGCAATGTTGGCCAGCTTACGCTGGTTCTCGAAGGCGATCTTGACATTTTGGGTGGCTGCATGCTCCACAAGACGAATGAAGCGGCCTCGTCCGATATCGGTGGGGGGTGGGGCGTTTTCCCCGGCCGAGAGGTGCACCACGGCGATGGGGGCGCCGATCTCGTCGCAGAGGTCCACGCAGGTCATAAGCTGACGCAGGGTATCCTCCCCCTCGTCTCCCTCCCGCCAGATGGCGTTCATAATGCCCTTGAAGGGGGCGTGGAGGGTGTCGTAGCACAGCCCCGCGGCGTGGACCTCCTGGGCTTGACGGCGGACCTTGTCGGGGTCGGTGCAGCCGGAGAAGACGCGGGTAAAGCCCAGCTCGCGGATGTGGGCGCAGAAGGTAGGGATATCCATTTCGGTGCGGGCACCGAGGTTGATGCCGAGTTCGCGCATGGGAGTCTCCTTTCACATTTTGTCATAATCAGAAACCCGTAGGGTTTCTTCCTTCACCCGCACGCAGTGCGGATTTCACTTGCGCGCAGCGCAAATTTCACGCACCGCTTGCGGTGCATTTCACACGCCGCAGGCGTATTTCACTGCGATTTATCGTACCGATAAATCGCAAGGCACCATCATCCCGACGGTGCCTTGCCATTTTCAATTACTGCTCGTCGCTCTCGGGAAGAGCGTACTTGGCCTTGTACTCGCCGAACAGCTCCTTGTACTCCATGCCGCCCACGTGGACGCGGTGGAGGTAATCGTGGAGGTCCAGGGTGTCGTTCTTGGCCATTTCAATGTGACAGCCGCCGATGTTGGAGCAGTGGTCGGAGACGCGCTCCAGATTGGTGAGGATATCGGACAGGACGAAGCCGTGCTCTACGGTGCATTCGCTCTTCTTGAGACGATGGATGTGGTGGATCTTGATGTCGTCGCGGAGGTCGTCGATGACCTGCTCCAGAGGCTCGATGCGGGCGGCCAGCTCCAGATCCGAGGTAGTGAGAGCCTGCTCGGTGATGGTGACGATCTCGCTGACGGCGGCGTACAGCACGTCCAGCTCGGCTTTGGCCTCCTCGCTGAACACCAGGGATTTGTCCTTGATCTCCTCGGCGGAATCCACCAGATTTACCGAGTGATCCGAGATACGCTCCAGATCGCCGATGATGTGGAGAAGCTTGGTGACTTCGTGGCTGTCCCGCTCGTCCATGCTCTGGGAGGAGAGCTTGACCAGATAGGAGCCCAGGACATCCTCGTAGACGTCCACGCGGCTTTCGGCCTCCCGGATCTCGTCGGCGGCCTTACCGTCGTAATTGCGGAACAGGACGATGGATTTGCGGATATACCGACAGGCGACCACGGCCATCTGTCCGGCCACGGAGCGGCTGCGCTCCAGAGCCACGGAGGGCGTATCCAGCAGGCGCTCGTCCAGCATATCGGTGTACTCGTCGCCCTTCTTGTCGTCGCCCTTGATGGTCTTTTCGGCCAGCTTGACGAGGGCATTGGAGAAGGGGAACAGAAGGCCCACGGCCAGGAACTTGAAGACGGTGTGAACGGCGGCGATGCCCCACATATTGATGGTGGTGTTTTCCGCCAGGGCAAAGATGTCGAAGACGTTGGTCATATTGAGGATCCAACCCACCAGGTAGTACATACCCAGCCAGAAGACCACGCCGATGATGTTGAAGTAGAGGTGGACCAGGGCGGTACGCTTACCGTTCTTGCCCGCGCCGGCGGCGGAGAGCATGGCGGTGACGCAGGTACCGATGTTCTGACCCAGGATGATGGGGATGGCCATACCGAAGTTGATGGCGCCCGTGGAGGACAGGGCCTGGAGGATACCGATGGAGGCCGAGGAGGACTGGACGATGGCGGTGAGGATGGTACCCGCCAGCACGCCCAGGATGGGATTATGGAACATGGTCAGAATTTTGGTGAAGTTGGGATCGCCCTTGAGGCCGCTAACGGCCCCCGACATGAGATCCATACCCACCATCAGGACGGCAAAGCCCATGAGGATGGCGCCCACGTCCTTGTGCTTGCTCTTCTTGGAGAACATGATGAAGCAGATACCGATGAGCGCGAGGATGGGCATCCAGGCGTCGGGCTTGAGCCATTCGGTCCACGCAAGGGCCTCCGCGCCGCCCTCGATACCGTTCAGAGCGGTCAGCCAGGAGGTACCGGCGGTACCGATATTGGCACCCATGATGACGCCGACAGCCTGCTTCAGCAGCATGGTACCGGAATTGACGAAGCCCACGACCATAACCGTGGTGGCGGAGGAGGACTGGATGACGGCGGTGACGATCATGCCCAGTCCCAGCGCCTTGAAGCGGTTGGAGGTGAGGTTGCCCAGAATGGTCTTGAGCTTGCGACCCGCGCTCTTTTTCAGGGCGTCACCCATGACGTCCATACCGTACAGGAACAGAGCCAAACCGCAGACCAAGGTCAATACGTCAAAAATTCCCATAGTGTTTCCTTCCTGAATAGGGTTGCGATTTTAGCGCGCTAAACTGCACACTACGCTTATATTACATTACAAATGTTACCGCCGTAG
>JAFQOC010000100.1 GCA_017420845.1 Clostridia bacterium | reverse complement strand
GGGAGGTGTATATCAACAAGAACGGAAGCGATTCCATCGTGCATATCCACTTCACCGACGGGCATACGGTCTGGACACCCTACCTGTGGCTGTTCTGGCAGCTCAAGGGGGACATACAAACCGCGCTGACCTACTGGCCGTGGTTTGACGGGGTCAAGGACGACCCCCGCTACACCGAGGCACTGGCTCGCGCCCGCGCTATGGCGGAGACCGATTACGGCGGTTAAAGCTCATTCGTCATGTTGCACAAGACCCGTGAGATGACGGTCTGACCGCAAAATGACCCACGAAAAAACACGCGATTTCGGGCGTTTTTATCCCGATTTCGCGTGTTTTTTCGATGTGCTTTCTGCCTATCAGCGTTGGGAAGGCAGTACGTACTCATGCCCGACGGGTTCCTGTACCGCGCGAGAGGTTCGATTCCTCCGCGCCCGAGAGGAGAATTTTTTTCTGATCCTCACTCCCGGGCGATACCTCTTTTTGTAGCAACGTCAAGGAAAGCTGATGCGCTCCACCGCAAAGACCGTGCCGGTCTTTTTGTCGATGGAGATATAGTCGATGGCCACGGTGGCGTAGATCTCGCAACGAACCTTATTCGGCCCGTTGTAGTACGCGTTTCTGGTGGCCTCATATTGCTCGGCCGTCAGGATCAGGGGGGCGTAGCCGGCTTTGGCGGAATAGATGCTGTTGGCGTACTTGTTGTCCGGCCATTGACCGCCCGCCCCCCATATGTAGCCTACAACGTGGAAGGTCTTCCCCATGAATTCCTCGGGGTTGTCCAGCACGTACTGAATCCGCTTATCCCAGGTCTCGGAGTTGACCTCGGTGATGTGATATACGCCCTCCCCGTCGGGAATCAGACCCAGAGACTCGGCATTCTCGCAGTCAAACACGGTGCGCCAATGGAGCTGCTTGTACTGTCCCATGCTGACGGTGGGCTTGACGGAATTGACCGCAAAACGGAATTCGGCCCACCCGATGATCTCATATTCCAGGTTGATCCCTTCGATTTCCGCTTCCAGCTCGGCGGAGGTATCCAGTCTTTTCAGTACGCCGTCTGCGGTGGCGGTGAGGGTGACGGTCAGATTTCCCTTGGCCAGGGCAAACAGAAGGATACGGGTTTGGTCGTCAGCGGTCTCGTTGTCCCGGATCAGATTCCCCGCGCTGTCCAGGGTGTAGCCGCTCACCAGGCCCAGGGATTCCAGCACGGGGCGCAGGATGGGCACCAGATCCTTGATGGCGGTGCGCTTGAGACCCGTGCAGACCACGGAAACAGTACCGGCGGCGGAGGGGGGATTCACTTGGGCTGTCTCAAAAAGCTCCGAGGCGGTAAACGTCTTGGTTTCCTCGGGCAGGCCCTGCTCATCCCGGAGATGGGCGAGCAATACGCCCAGCTCGGTGCCGTCCATGGGACTTTTGGTCTGGCCCTCAAGGGTGCTGATGTAGAGCATGCTTCCGTCGTAGAGGTAGACCTCCTCGTCCAGCTCGTAGGGGGTGCGGGTCATGCGGAATTTTTGCCCGTCCAGCACCAGGGTCCCCTTGTGCTGCTCGCGGAAGCCAACCGTAACGCCCTCCTGCTCCGTGACCCTCCGTATATCGGTATGGGTCGTGAGCCCCAGCTCGGCACCCTCGTCGGGAATCACCAGCTGGCTCAGCAGGCAGTCGGCGGCGTCAAAGCCCGACAGATTCTCGAAGGCCTCGGTGATGCTTTCACTCTCGGTGTCCCCGGGATCGTCTCTCCGTCCGTCCCGCAGGGCGAACAGACCCACAGTCAGACCGGCTGCCACCAAAAGTCCGATCAGGGCGGCCAGCCAACCTCCCTTGCCCAGCCACAGGGGCAGGACGGCAGCCTTTTGGCGGTTGCGGCGGGATTTCTCGTTTTCCTTTTTGTTTTGGATGGGGTCAGCGTCCATGATAATGGCTCCGCTGGGCGCGGGGACGTGCCCTCCCACCCACGACGGGGGAATGGATTCCACAATGAGTCCGTCGCGGATGCCGTTCATAAGCTCGAAGATCTGCAAACCGGTCAGGAGGCTCATACGTGATACCCCCCTTCCTCCAGAAAGGCGCGAAGCCGCTCACGGGTACGCCCCAGCCGCAGGGAAACGGCGTTGGGGGTCATGCCGTACTCGTCTGCCAGCGTCTTGACGGGGACGGCGTGCCAGTAGCGACCCATGAAGAGCTTGCGATCCAGCTCCTCTTGCGATTCCAGAAAATCCGAGAGCAGGTCGGCCAGCCTGTCGGCGTGGCGGAGGTCTACGGTGACGCATTCCTCCAGCTCCTCCAGCGAGACCGTCAGATTACGGCTGCGCTTGGCGGCGCGCATCTCCCGCAGGCGGTTGAGGGACAGGTTGCGGACGATACGGCAGAGAAAGGCGCAAAGGGAGTTGGGGCGCGCCGGGGGGATGGCCTGCCAGGTTTTGAGGTAGGTATCGTTGACGCATTCCTCGGCGTCGGGACGGCTCTCCACGATGTTCATGGAAACGTTCATGCAGGTCTTGCCGTACTTTTGGTCAGTCTTGGCGATGGCTTGCTCGTTGCGGGCAAAGTAGAGATCAATGATCTCGGGGTCGGTGGGATAATTGTGGGTAGAATTCATGATTCTTCCGCTCTCCTTTCATGTTCTACTTATTATGACACGTTTTCAAAGCGGAATCTTTCACGGTGCTCAAAAAAATATATTTTTTTGAAACGTGAGGGTATGCGGGCCGATTCGGCCGGCTCGGCACAAGCAAAAGCCTACCGATTCTTCCTCGGTGGTTTTTGTGTTACCGCTCATTTTTGTCCTTCCGCCTGTTCTTCCGTTGCGAGACAGCCTCACGGCACTTGGCCGTAACGTACCCGATCCCCACCGCCAGCGGGGGGACTACCAACAGCAGTACGATCAGTAGCGAGACCAGAAGATCGAACCAGTCCGCGAACCAAAGCCCCCAGCGCGCGCAAAGGAGCTGTATGAACAGCAGGAGAACGCCGCCCAGAAACAGGATGCCCAAAAAGACGTACCGCCCCAACACGTGGGCGTCCAAAAGGGGAGCTTTGGTCACGGGCGGAGCCTCCACGGGGGAGGGCGGTGCTTCGGGGAACGGCGCGGGAGCCTCCTCCGTGAGCAGACGGTCGGTGGTGATCCCGAAAAGGCGGGCAAGCTGTACAACGGTCTCGGGATCGGGCGCGGACTGCCCCGTTTCCCATTTGGAAACGGTCTGGCGGGAGACGTGGAGCCGCTCGGCCAGGTCTTCCTGGGACATACCGGCCCGCTTGCGGTAAACGGCTATATTGTGTGAGATCAGCATGGTGTGGGTCCTCCTTTGAAAGATCTTGCATTTAGGTGATTGCATAATTGCGAAAAATTGCAGTTTATCGGGGTAATGCCACCTGCTTTCTCTCTGCGGCAACGATGGGGGTCAAGGGGGCGAAGC
>JAFQOC010000099.1 GCA_017420845.1 Clostridia bacterium | reverse complement strand
GGCCAGCGTTCCGGGTGAGCGGCCAACTATCCTACCGTTTTTCGGATCTCGGAAACCAAGAAAATGAATCTGTATCAACCTTTTTGACGCATCTATCCATATGGTTGTAGGAACATAACTGTAATCCCAGTAAATTGGGTTACAAATGCTCTCCTCATCCACCGCTTCGCGGTCCCCCTTCTCCGCTGGAGAAGGCAAAGGACGCGGCAGCTCTCCGGTAAACTGCAATTTGAAACCCACCCGACCGTGTACAGATCAATTTTCCGGGGGACGCCCCGAGAAAGGAGAGACCATGACCGACAGCGACATCATCCGCCTGTTTTTCGCCCGCGACGAGCGGGCCATCGCCGAGACGGCGGAAAAGTATGGCAGATACTGCATGACCATCGCCCGGGACATCCTGGACAGCGAGCAGGACGCCGAGGAGTGTGTCAGCGACGTCTACCTCAAGGCGTGGAACAGCATCCCCCCCGACGAGCCCGCCTCCCTCAAGGCCTATATCGCCGTCCTGACCCGCCGCCTGTCCATCAACCGCTACCACGAGAGCCGCGCCGCCAAGCGCAACCGGGAGCTGGAGGTGGCCTTTGAGGAGCTGGAGGCCTGCATCCCCGCCCCCGAGGAGGCGGCGGAGGAGCTGCCCGAGCTGCTCAATGAGTTCCTGGCGGGGCTGAAGGCCGCCGACCGCCGTCTCTTCGTCCGCCGCTACTGGTACGCCATGATGCCCGCCGAGCTGGCAAAAGCGGAGGGCATGACCGTCAACGCCGTCACGGTGAAGCTCTACAAGACAAGAAACAAGCTCCGAAAATTTTTGGAAGAAAGGGGTTACAAAGTATGAAAGGAAAGACTGCATTCAATGCTATGGAGGGCATCGACCCTCGGTATATTCTGGAGGCCGCGCCGGATGCGGTCGTCCGCAAGGGAAGCAAGGCTCCCTATATCCGTATCCTTGCCGTGGCCGCGGCGGTGGCCGCGCTGACCGCCGTGGCTGTGCTGGGGGCGGGGATCCTGAAGCAGAGCGGGGAGAACCCGCCCGTTGTGCCGCCCGTGGGGGAGACGCAGGACGCGCAGACTCCCGCCGAGGGGGAGAACGAGACCGCCGCGCCCCAGAATGGCGCCTATTCTACCGATCTGTACACGGTTACCGAGATCGACGGGAAGTATTATCTGAATTTCTTTGAGGAGAACCACCCGCTGGAAACTGAAACGGGTGTGGGATCCTCCTCTATCATGATTTTGCCGAGTCTTACGTTTCCATCCGTTGAATGTATGCGACAAAAATTTCTGACGGGAGATTGGACAGAGGATGAAATCAAGACCTTAAAGAGAATCATGTATTGGAAGGGAAACGGGTTTGAGATGCCGGACGTCGATCATCTCTATGAAGCCGTGGTGCCGGATGGTTGGGGAGGAGCCGACAAGGTTATGTATTACGGAGACTGTTATAGCTTTTCTATAAAAAACGAAGCGACGTATCGAATGACCAATGAGGGAGGAAAAGGCGAAACCGGGTATATTGGAGTATATCCTCGGGAAAAATTCGATATCCGATATCAGAGAGACTTTGTCGATTTCACGGAATCGCATAAGAACGATCTGTTGGATGGACAGAACGAATATGACGGGTATCCTTGTCAAATTTATGAATACGATACAAGTGTGGCCATCATTCGCATCGTGATTCTGACGATTGAAGAGAAAGAATATTCCTACAACATCCAGCTGACATACCTGTTGGCGCACGACGACAAATCCCAACAGGATCGAGTAAATCCCAATGCTCCGTATTCCGTGAATATATACGGCAACCGTCATGGGCAGGGCTTTTACGTATATTTGAGCTCGCTGGAGCAAAGCCCCACGGTGGATTATTTGCTTTCCTTCGGCATTCAGCCGCTATCCGTTGTTACTGAAACAGACTCCGTTGCGGAATCCGAGCCATCCGCATGAGCGATCCCCCCTGTCAGAGCGGCAGGGGGATTTCTTCATATTTCAAAAAAATATTCCAAAACCTCTTGTAAATACACAGATTCTGTGCTATAATAAAAGGTGATAATTTGCAAAAATCCAAGATTGGAGTAACATACCATGAAACACACCGACATCAAAAGGCTGTTTGCCGAGCCCGAGTCCTTCGTGGGTACCTCCCCCGTCATCTGCGGCTGGGTGCGTACCGCCAGAGATTCCAAGAACGTCTCCTTCCTGGAGGTCAACGACGGCTCCTGCTTCCGCAGCCTCCAGCTGGTCATCGACAAGGAGAAAATGGACGAGAGCGTCTACCGTGACGCCATGGCCGTGGGCGCGTCCCTCACCGCTACGGGTACCATCGTCGCCTCCGACCGCAACGGGATCGAGATGAACGTGGAGACCCTGACCGTCCTGGGTAAGTGCCCCTCCGACTATCCCCTCCAGAAGAAGCGCCATACCCTGGAGTACCTCCGCACCATCCCCCACCTCCGTGTCCGCGCCCGCTACTTCGAGGCGGTCTTCGCCGTCCGCGATCAGCTGGCCCAGTCCATCCATCAGTACTTCCACAAGAACGGCTACCGCTACGTCCATCCCCCCATCATCACCGGCTCCGACTGCGAGGGCGCGGGTGAAATGTTCCGCGTCACCACTCTCCCCTGGAACGCCACCGCCGAGAGCGAGGCCGAGTACTACGCAAATGATTTCTTCGGCCGCAAGGCAGGCCTGACCGTCTCCGCCCAACTGGAGGGTGAGATGGCCGCCATGGGCCTGGGCCGTATCTACACCTTCGGCCCCACCTTCCGCGCCGAGAATTCCAACACCACCCGCCACGTGGCCGAGTTCTGGCACGTGGAGCCCGAGGTCTGCTTCTGCGATATCCACGACATCATCGAGATCGCCGAGGACTTCATCAAGTATATCGTCAAGGACGTTATGGATAACTGCCCCGAGGAGATGGAGTTCTTCAACCAGTGGGTGGAGAAGGGCGTCATTGACAAGCTGAACAAGATGCTCTCGAACGATTTCGTCAAGCTGGACTACACCGACGCCATTGAGATCCTGAAGAAGGCCGCCGAGGCAGGGAAGGACTTCAAGTACCCCGTGGAGTGGGGCTGTGATCTCCAGACCGAGCATGAAAAGTACCTCACCGACGAGCATTTCGGCCGTCCCGTCTTCGTGGTCAACTATCCCGCCGCCATCAAGTCCTTCTACATGAAGCAGAACCCCGACGGCAAGACCGTGGCCGCCACCGACCTCCTGGTCCCCGGCATCGGCGAGATCATCGGCTGCTCCGAGCGTGAGGCTGACTACGACAAGCTGGTGGCCGCCATGACCGCCCGCAATATGCCTCTGGAGAACTACGAGGCCTACCTGGATACCCGTAAGTACGGTTCCGTCCCCCACAGCGGCTTCGGCCTGGGCTTTGAGCGTGTGCTCATGTATATCACCGGCGTGCAGAACATCCGCGACGTGCTGATGTACCCCAGAACCGTTGGCTCTATGTGATCTATCCCCATACAGTAAGGAGATAATACCATGAAAAAGTTTTTGCTCTTCGCCCTGATCCTGACCCTCGCTCTGTGCGTGGCCGCATGCGAGAACCCCCCCGCCGAGACCCCCACCGATGCCCCCACCGACGCGGCTACCGAGGCCCCTACTGAGGCACCCACCGAGGAACCCACCGAAGCACCCACCGAGGAGCCTACCGAAGCTCCTACCGAGGCTCCTACCGAGGCACCTACTGAGGCTCCTACCGAGACTCCTACCGAAGAACCCACCGAGGCTCCCACCGACGAGCCCGTCGATCCCGTAGAGCCCACCGCCCTCTACACCGCCGAGCAGCTGGCCGCCATGGTGCCCGCCAACGCCACCGTGACCCTGGAGGGGGACTACGCCCACTTCCTCACCGGCACCGCCGACACCATGACTAACCCCTCCATCACCTTGACCGCCGAGGGTGAATCCTTCAGCGATATCATCGTCATCAAGTACCGCACCAACTGCGGCTCCTACGGCTCCAACTTCTGGGGCACCCTCCTGCTCAACGGCACCGCCGAGTTCAACGGCAACCGCCGCGACAGCGACAACTGGTTCTACTACGCCACCGACGGCTCCTGGAACGTCCTGATCCTGGACATGAGAAAGAACAAGCAGGGCTCCGAGGGCACCCCCGATACCGACGTGACGGGCGGCGCGGCCATTGATTCGGTGGTCTACAACTTCTTCGACTACACCGGCAACGACGGCAAGCTCACCACCGCCGACGGCGGCGAGGAGTACTTCGATATCGAGTACATCGCCTTCTTCAACACCAAGGAGGAGGCCCAGTCCTACGCGGGCTGATTCGATACGGTCATACACCAAGCAGGGTGTCTCTGCCATACAGGCGGGAGGCACCCTGCTTTTTTCGCGGTGGAGAGTATGAAGAATCATGAAGAATGGCCTGATCCCCTTGACAGCCCTCCCAAGGGGTGGTACAATGGAGTCACCCAAGACCGATCATCCCAAAACGCGACCGATTATCCCACTTTTTCGCCAAAGGCGGGAAAGTATGCTATAATGAAGCCATCACCCGAAAGGAGCATCACCATGGAACAAAACCGCATCATCCGCCTGTCCACCAAAGTTTTCGCCATTATCTTCGCCGTCCTGTACGCCGCCATTACCGTCGTGGGGACCGTCGGGTACAGCATCTGGAACGGCCTGCTCATCGCCACCGCTCTGCTCTTGCCCGTGGCCATCCCGACCTGGTTCATCCTCTCCCTGGTCCTCTTCCTCCGCGCCAAGAAGCGGGGGGATGACGACCTCCCCGCGCTGAAGCACCGCCTGAAGACCTCGGTCGTCCTGCTCATCTTCCTCGCCATCATGATCGCCCTGCTCTTCGCCTTCTTCGCCTGCGCCATCAGCCATATGTGACGAAAAGCCATTGAAAGTAAAGGAGAATCTCACCATGACCGATAAGATCTACCGCCGCCTCGTCGCCCTGGTCCTGGCTCTGGGAATGCTGACCACCACGGCTCTGGTGGCCTATACCGCCTACCTCCACAGCAACGTGTCCATCATCACCTACGTGGCAAAGGAGGGGTACTGATATGGCCAAGACCACCGAAAAAGCCCCCCTCGACCGCCGCAAGCTCACGGGCCAGCTCCTCTCCCTCGGCACGCTGGTTTTGCTGTTCGTGATGCTGAACCTCACCGTCTTCTTCGTCTTCACCCGCCGCTGTCTTCCCGCGACCAGCGAGGGGATGCAGGCCAAGTCGGTGGAGCTGGGGGCCTACCTGCCCTTTGAGGAGGACTCAAAAATCACCAAGATCGACGGCTCCCTGAAGCTCACCGAAGACCTCCCCGTCATCGACGGCGCGGCGGCCCTCTACCCCATCTTCTCGGGCTTCGTCAACGCCGTCTACCCCGCCGACAGCGTCTGCTTCGACGGCGAAAACTTCACCCCCGACAGCGCGTTACAGTACACCAACACCCGCGGCGCCTACAAGGGCATCGTGGACGGCACCGTGGATATCGCCATCTGCGTGGCCCCCTCGGAGGAGCAGCTGGCCTACGCCAAGGAGAAGGGCGTGGAGCTGGAATTCACCCCCATCGGCCGGGAAGCCTTCGTGTTCTTCGTCAACAAGGACAACCCCGTGGACGGTCTCACCACCGAGCAACTGCGGGGCATCTACGCGGGACAGTACCGCAACTGGTCGGAGGTGGGAGGCGACAACACCCACATCGCCGTCCTCCAGAGAAACGCGGGGAGCGGCAGTCAGTCCGCCCTCCTGAACTTCATGGGGGACACCCCCGTGAAGACCGACTATCTCACCTTTATGGGTCGCTCCATCGGCTTCTCCTTCCGCTTCTACGTGGAGGGCATGGTGGGGAAAGACTCCCCCGAGGGCGGGGTAAAGCTCCTGGCTCTGGACGGGGTCTATCCCGACACCGAGAACATCAAGAACGGCTCTTACCCCATCATCAACGAGCTGTACGCCGTTACCCGCAAGGGGGAGGAAAACCCCAACGTGCAGGCCTTCGTGGATTGGATGCTGACCGAGGAGGGGCAGAGGATCGTGGAAGGTTCCGGGTACGTGGGGATTCAATCATGATGTTTTCAAATATGCGGGCGCACACATAGGTGCGCCCCTACCGAATATCCATTATCCGACCGCACTTGTCTTCTGGAAAACGGGTAGGGGCGCACCTGCGTGTGCGCCCATTCAGTCGGTGACGATGAAAGCAAAAAAGTGTCTTACCCGATGGGGCGAGACACCTTTTTTCGTTATTGGATATGGAGCTTTTGGGGGTCGATGACGGTGCGGAGGAGGGTACGGAAATCGTCTTCGTTACCCTCGGTGAAGCCGTCCTTTCGGACGATGTGGGCATCCGCTTCAGCTATGTAGAGAAAATAGTAGTCGGGGGATTCGGTGACCTTCAAAATACCGTCATAGGAGAGGGAAGCGATCTCACCGTTTTTTGCGTTGTGTGTAAGCCCTTCCTCGGTGAAGTTGTAGGAAACGGTTGCGCACCGCTTTGCGATCCGTTTGGCTCGGATCTGCGGCGCGAAGAGAACAATGAAAAAGCAGATCTCCGCGAAAACCAAGCTCGCGAATACCAGGCAGTACAAGGGAGTTCTGTTTCCCATCAGCAGATGCAACCCGTACCGAATCAGACCCACGGTATTGAGAATGCCCACCGCCAGGAAAAACCAGTGGCTTTTCTTACCTTCGGGGCTGGCGGCCTGATGCTTGGAAAATGCCATGAGCGCGTCGTAGGTGTAGGGGGTGTGGTTTTTGATTTCCATAGCGGTTCCTTTCGTGATACTCAATGAATATGGAGCTTTTGGGGGTCGATGACGGTGCGGAGGAGGAGGCGGAAGTCCCGCTCGGTACCCTCGGTGAAGCCGTTTTTGGACACGATGTGGGCGGCGCGGGGGTTGATGAAGAGGTAGAAATACCGCTCGGACTCGGTGACACTTGTCAGCATACTGTAGGGGCATTGCTCCTGCGTTCTATGAGTCTTGGAGACCGTGGACTGCTCGAAGCCCTCCTCGGTGAAGAGATAGTCGGTGACGTTCTCCATGGCGGCCTGCTTGCGGACGGTGCGCTTGGTGAGCAGGAGGGTAGCGATCTGCGTGACGGCGTACAGGAGGATGATGGCCGCGACGTAGGCGAGGGAGGTGCCCCCCAGAACCGGCTTCTCCCCCATGAGGATGAGGAGTCCCTGCATCAGAAGCAACAGGAGTAGCATACTCACAGCCACGATGGACAGGACGTTGGTCAGCTTGCGGGACTTTTTGCGGAAGGAATTGTTGAATTCCAGAAGGCAATCGTGGGTGTAGGCGGTGGTGTTTTTGATTTCCATGGCGGTTCCTTTCGCGATACTCAATCAATATGGAGCTTTTTGGGGTCGATGACCGTCCTCAAAAGCAGGCGGAAATCGTTTTCGGTGCCTTCGGTGAAGCCGTCCTTGGCGACGATGAGGGCGGCGCCCGGGGCAATGTAGAGATAGAAGGCGTGGTCGGATTCCGTGACGTTTACGATGACGTCGTACTTGTACTGTCCTTGTACGTTGCCCGTGTCCGAGGTGGAGATATTCTCGAAGCCCTCTTGCGTAAAGACGTAATTCTCCACCGAGTGAATCGCTGCCTGCTTGCGGCAGAACTTGCGCCTGTGGAGGCGGGGGAACAGGAGCAGGAAGATGCTTAGGGTGGCGTAGAGCAAAGCCATACTCCGAATTTGCACGTCAAAGAGTTCCATGATGCCGACGGCACACAGGATGAGATTGCCCAACATGGCGGCGAGCATGGCAACGGTTGCCACGAAAAAGATGATGCTGATCGCCCGGAACAATTTTCGCTTGTGCTGGCGGTTGAATTCCATAAGGACGTCGTAGGTGTAGGACGTGGTGTTTTTGATTTCCATATGTTTTCTCCTTTCAAAGAGGGGTACACAATATAAGACACCAAAAGGTGGCGAAACCTTACAAGATTTGTGAAAAAAGTTGACATTTTTTGCGAGGCGCTCTACCTCATTATACCACACCCCGCCCCTCCTGTCAACTCATTACACCCCGCATCCGTTCCCCAATTTTGCATTTTGCATTCAACAGAAAAACCACCCCTTCCCGGAGTGGTCTTCCCTTATGTATCAACGCCTTACAGCGTCTCCATGGTATTCTGCACCAGAGAAATATTCAGGTTGCCGTTACGCATACGGAGCTCGTCGATAAAGACCTTTTCCTGCTTCTTGTTCTTCATGACGATGCGGTAGTCCAGCTCCAGGAGGGTGCCGTAGTCCTGGGTCTTAATGCGGTTGAGGTGGTAGTAGCGGCAGTAGGTCTTCAGCACGGGGTCGAAAACGCCGTCGTAGTCCAGGGACTCGGGAATGAGGATGCGGAGGCGCTTGCCGGTGCCGCCGAAGCGGTCGATGCCGATGAGGTTGAGCAGGACGATGAAGAGGAGCAGGATGCCGACGGCGATGGCGCCGAAGCCGATGAAGCCCACGCCGCAGGCGATACCGGCGGCGATGGAGATGTAGTAGTAGATGATGTCGCGGGGATCCTCCACCGTGTTACGGAAGCGGATCAGCGCCAGACCGCCGCCGATGGAGATGGCGCGGGCGATATTGGAGCCGATACAGATGACGATGATGGCCACGGCGGGGCCCAGCAGCATCATGGTGAAGAGCATGGCGGGGCGGAAGCCGGTGCGGCGGTGGGTGAACATGTAGACCAGCATGATGGCCACCGAGAGGGCCAGGGCACAGCCCATGACGGTGAGGGCGCGGCCCAGGGTGATGACGGTGATATCAATGGATTTCAGAATGTGATTCATGGTAAAGATTCCTCCAAATTCAATGTATCAGTCGCAGGTAGTGGTCTTCGTCGGGATGCTCGGTACAGGCTTTCTCGTAGGTATAGAGTTTGAAGTCTGTACCCACCTTGGAGAAGGTGTGGAAGGACAGGCCGAAGTCGCTCATGACGCGGCAGAACCAGAAGGGAACGGCTCCCGCGAACTTGACCTCCAGAAGGGTGGTACCCTCGGTGAGGATGGAGGTGCCGTAGCGGCCCAGAGTGAGATCCAGGTCGTAGCGGCGGGTGAGGATATCGCTGTCAAAGGTGAGGCGGAAGGAGGGATCCTCACGCCCGTGGTAGGCATTACGCATATAGCTGACGTAGACTCTCGGCTCCACCGTCTCGTGGGAGCGGTAGTAGTCGATCTCGCGAAGCACCTGCTCGTCGATGTAGGACAGCCCCTCGGGGTGGATGCCCGTGTCGAGGTAGTGCTTGAGGTCACCGTATCGGAG
>JAFQOC010000098.1 GCA_017420845.1 Clostridia bacterium | reverse complement strand
TGACCATTTGCGGCGTGGACGTGGATTCCGAGTCGCCATGTGTGATGGATCGGCTAGTGCTGGTGCCTACCGAGCCCGACGAACCCACCCCCGAGCCCCCTCAGGAGCTCATCTTCGAATTCGACACCCTGACCTACACTCCCATGCCCCATTGGAGTGAGATCCCCTACACCCACGGCGCGCTCCCTGACGGCGTAACCGACAAGAGAACGGCTAACATGAGCCTGAACCTCGGCGAGGAGGTCTCCGTGACCCTGACCGTGGAGAAGGCGGGCACCTATGCCCTTGTGCTCCATGCCGTGACCAACACGAACGGCCCCATCCTGCAGTTCTCGGTGAACGGACAGGACGTGGGCGGCAAGGTCAAAATGGCCTACGGAGGCCAGTGGGGCTATGCCACCTTCAACTTGGGATACGTCACCCTGAACGCCGGGGAGAACACCCTCTCCTTCCGTTCGGTGGACGTGGCCAGCGATGCCGCCTTCATGCTGGATAACCTGGTGCTGACTCCCGTAGATATGGATGCCGAGACAGAGTTTTCCTATGAGTTCGACGAGATGACCTTCGTCACCTATCCCTCCTGGATGGATAAGCCCTTCGTCAACGGTGCTTTGCCCGCGGACGTAACCGACGGTAAGGCTATCTTCGCCACCATCCGTAAGGATGCCGAGACAGTCATGACCTTCTCGGTGCCCGCGGACGGTACTTATTCCATCATCTTCAAGGGAGTAACCGATAACAACGGTCCCACTCTTCAGTTCTTTGTCGACGGCAATGCTATCGGCAGCAAGGTGAACATGGCCAACGGCGGAAGCGGTTGGACATTCACAAGCTTTGATCTGGGCAAATTGACCCTGACTGCAGGTGTACACACCCTGAGCATTTGCGGTGTGGATGTGGATTCCGAGTCGCCATGTGTGATGGATCGGCTGGTGCTGGTGCCTACGAATCCCTGATTCCTTGTAGCTATTGCCATGCGCTTCGGATTCATGATTCGGAGTGCATGGCAATCCGTGCATAAATGATATATCGAAAAAAGGAGACATATCCTATGGAATATTGCTTGGGTATTTACGAAAAGGCCATGCCGAACGAATACACATGGAGAGAGCGGTTAGAGGCGGCAAAGAAAGGTGGCTTCGATTTTCTGGAGATCAGTGTGGATGAGAGCGACGAGCGCCTTGCCCGTCTGGAGTGGACGGATGGGGAGATCCGTGAGTTGTACGATCTTTCTCGCTCTGTGGGGATTCCCATTGAGACCATGTGCCTCAGCGGACACCGCAAGTATCCCATGGGAAGCGGTGTTCCCAAGATCCGCGCGAGAAGCATGGACATCATGAAGAAAGCCATCCGTCTGGCGGACGGGCTGGGGGTGCGGATCATCCAGCTGGCGGGCTACGACGTATATTATCATGAAAGCTCCACCGCCGAAACGCGGGAGCGCTTCATCGAAGGTCTGAGGATCAGCGCCGAGTGGGCCTCCGCTTACGGGATCATGCTGGCGCTGGAGACCATGGAGAATGATTTCTGCAATACGGTCTCCAAGGCCATGGACTTCGTCCGCGCCGTGGATTCCCCCTACCTGCAGATCTACCCCGACGTGGGGAACGTTTCCAACGCCACCCCCGACCCCTGCGGCGATCTTCTGACGGGCCACGGACATATCGTGGCGGCCCATCTGAAGGAGACCGTGCCCGGAGTCTTCCGGGATCTGTTTTACGGCGAGGGGCAGGTTAATTTCCCCGCCGTTACCTCCGCCCTGTGGGATATGGGGGTACGCCGCTTCAACGCCGAATTCTGGCATAACGGCACGGACCGTGTGGACGAGCGGCTTTCGACGGCTTCAACTTACCTGCGAGAAATTTTGGATTAAAAAGAAAGGAGATAGGCATGAGCGCATACTTTATGGGTTTGGATAACGGCGGAACCGCTGTGAAATGTGTGATCTTTGACGATCGCGGCTGCGAGATCGCTGAGGCTTCTGTCAAAACTCCTGTTCTATCCCCCCGTGTCCACTTTGAGGAACGGGATATGGGGGAACTGTGGGAGGCAAATGTCACGGTGATCTCCGCGTGTATTCAAAAGAGCGGCGTTGATCCCTCGGATATTCTGGGGATCGGCTGTACGGGACACGGAAAAGGGCTCTACCTTGTGGACAGCGCGGGTGCCCCCGCGTATTACGGCATCCCCTCCACCGATGCCCGAGCAGAATCCGTCATTGAGGCGTGGGAAGCATCGGGGGTTTCCGATGGGCTGATGGAAATGACCCTCCACCGTCCCGTTGCCTGCCAGCCCCTCCCCTTGCTGGCATGGCTCAAGGAGAATGAGCCCGAGGCCTATACCCGTATTCGCTATATTTTCGAGGCCAAGGATTACATCCGCTTCTGCTTAACGGGGGAGGCTTACGCGGAAATCACGGATTATTCGGGGAGCGGTCTGATGGATCTGGTGAGACAGGACTTCAACCCCCGCATCTGCGAGGTGGTGGGAATGCCCGAGCTTTATAGTAAGCTTCCGCCTCTGCGCAATTCCTACGATATATGCGGTAGGGTGACTCCCGAGGTGGCCGAGATGACAGGCCTGCGGGCGGGTACTCCCGTCAGCGGCGGTATGTTCGATATTGACGCCTGCGCGCTGGCCTCGGGGGCGATCTCGAGCGGTGATCTCTGCTCCATTACGGGCACTTGGAGCATCAACGAGTACGTTTCGGATCACCCCGTGGTACACGCCACCACCAAGAATTCTCTCTTCTGCGTGCCCGGATACTATCTGGTGGAGGAGAGCAGTGCCACCTCGGCGGGAAATCTGGAGTGGTTTATTCATCTCTTCGGACTGCGGGAGACCTGTAAGGAGGGATCGGCGTACGAGCGTATCAATACTTTAGTCAATTGTATCTCCCCCACCGAGAACACTCCCGTCTATGTGCCGTTCCTGTACGGCACCAACGAGGCGGGAAGATCCTTGGCCGCTTTGGAGGGGCTCAGCCATGCCCACACCGTGGGACATATCCTCCGCGCCGTTTACGAGGGAGTGGTCTTTTCCCATTACACCCATATCCTGCGGCTTCTGGAGAACCGTGATCCCCCCGCGGCCATCAAGCTTGCGGGAGGCGCGGCACGCTCACGGGTCTGGGTACAGATGTTCGCCGACGTATGCGGCCTTCCCGTGGAGACGGTGGAGGTCAACGAGCTGGGAACTCTTGGGGCGGCCATGTCCGCGGCTGTCGCTGTGGGTCATTACCGTGACTATCACGAAGCAGCGGAGCGCATGGTGAGTCGCGGGGAGCTGATCCTGCCCAATATGGAGAACCATGGGATCTATATGGAAAAATACCAACGCTACGCGGTCGTGGCAAGAAAGGGAGGATGAGAATATGATGCTGGAAGCATTGAGAAAAGAGGTCTGGAGGGCCAATAAGCTGCTCCCCGAGCTGGGGCTTGTGACCTTCACGTGGGGAAACGTCAGCGGAATCGACCGCGAGCGAGGACTTGTCTGCATCAAGCCCTCGGGCGTGGAGTATGATCTGCTCACTCCTGAAAGCATGGTCATCACCGATCTGGAGGGACGCGTGGTGGAGGGAGACTTGAATCCCTCCTCGGATTTGGCGACCCATCTGGAGTTATATAAGGCATTCCCCACTGTGGGAGGGATTACCCATACACATTCACCCTGGGCTACCTCGTGGGCCCAGGCAGGGCGGGACATCCCCGCTTACGGGACTACCCACGGGGACTATTTCAACGGCCCGATCCCCTGTACCCGCCCCATGACACCTGAGGAGATCGCCGGAGCGTATGAGAAGAATACGGGACTGGTGATTACCGAGACCTTTGAAAGCTGGGACACGTTGGACATGCCCGCCGTGCTGGTGTCCTCCCACGGCCCCTTCACATGGGGAAAGGATCCCATGGAATCGGTACATAACTCGGCGGTCCTGGAGATCGTGGCCCAGATGGCCCACAACGCGGAGCAGATTCGCCAGGCTCCTTCCATGCCCTCCATGCAGGCCGAGCTTCTTAAGAAGCACTTCGAGCGCAAGCATGGCGCGAACGCCTATTACGGGCAGAAAAAGTAAGGAGGAATGATCTATGAGAGGACCCGAATCTGAGCTGAACATTGGCCTTGATCTACAGGACGAGCGCGCTTCGGCCAACGGCTACAGCATGGTCTTCATGCGACAGGCCTACCCCAACATGGCGCTCATGACCTACGATGACGAGCACCATCAGGGCGCTCACCACGTTCTGCTCTGCAAAATGGTGGTGGGTGTTGGAGAAGATCGCAAGCTTCTGACCTATGAGTCCTGCGACGAGTCCACCACCGCCGACAACGTGCCCGGCGGACTGCTCAGCCGCGCGGTCATGGACGGTCACAATGTTACCTGTGAGCTGTACCCCCTTCGCCTCCCCGAGGAGGATCGCCTGCGGGGCGGTGCCGTGCTCCATATCATCAGCGAGATCCCCGGCATCTTCCTCCGCTTTGGAAACGGTGGGCTGGCCTTCATGCACTTCTCCCCCAACGAGCATATGCGAGGACAGCACATTGACTGCCAGAATGGCTCGGCTACCCTGTCGGAGGACGGCGCGGCCGTCATCATCCGCCGTGAGAACTGTAACGAAGGCAGCCGCGTGGTGACTTGCGTGAAGAGCGATATGACCTTTACGGTGCATGACGGGGAGAAGGGCGGCTCCTTCGCGGAGGGCTATACCCCCAAGAGCGAGGCCTGGATCATGCTGGGCTTCTCCAATGACGGGGAGGAGGCTGTGAAGCTGGCTTCCCTTGACCCCGCCGCCGAGTTGGGTAGGGTCAAGGAATTCTACCGCAAGAAATTTGAAAATCTTTACGTCAAGACCCCTGATGAAAACCTGAACGAGGCCTTTACCCACGCCTACCTCAATCTGGAGTACGCGTGGCTCTACCCTCTGGGCTGGATTGAATCTATCCAGCATTGGCCCACCATGTGGCACATGGAGCAGACCGCCGCCGAGGAATGGTGCGGTAACGCCGACCGTGCCCGCCGCACCCTGCTGACACAGATGGAATACCTGTTCGAGTCGGGCGCTATCCCCGATATGTGCGTCAACCACGTGGGACGGCGCGACTGGGGCGGGAACAACCACTTCTTCTTCCGCGAGGTGCTTCACTACCTCCGCATGACGGATGACCGCGACTTTGCTCTGACGGTGGAGCCCATCATGGAGAAGATCCTTTCCCAGACCCTCCGTGAGTACGACGCCACGGGGACGGGGGTCCTGTCCTGGCACTCCCAGATCGGCAACCAAGAGGACATGGAATCCACCCCCGGCCGCGGCGCCGCCACGGGCTCCGAGGGGGCTCAGATGCTGAAGCTGTTGTCGGAGCTCTACGGTTATCTCGGCAATGAGGAGAAGTCCGCCCGCTACGCCCTGGCCTCTAAGTATATGTGGAAGCAGGTCAAGGACACCGTCTGGAAACGGGATCTCGGGCGCATGGCTTGGTTCGTGGACGATCACGGACAGACCCGTCTGGATACCACCTACCACGGCATTTGCTATCCCATCATCTACGGCCAAGTGGACAGCTTCGACGGTATGTCCTCGGCGGATCACCTCCTCCACCGCATGAGCGGAGCCGAGGGGGAGGTCTACCAGTCCAATCACTTCGGTGACCACGCCTACTGGGGCGTCCCCACGTGGGGTATGCAGGCGGGCTCGGATATGCAGCCCTTCGCCACCTCCGCCTATGCCAAGCTGGGCTTGACCGAGGAGGCTTACCGTCCCTTGAAGTTCGTGGCCGACCGCGTGTGCGGCCCCTTCCAGAGAGGCGCATTCCCCGAGACCGCCAACGAGAAGCGCTTCGCCTACTTCTCTCCCTCGGCAGGCGTGTACGCCCAGGAGATGATCGAGTCGGTCTTCGGCGTGACTCGTGACCGCATACAAGGCGTGACTACCGTCTCCCCCTGCTTCCCCAAGGCATGGCCCGCCGCCGAGCTGCGCCTCCCCGACCTGTCCATGACCTACACCCGCGGCGAAAAGCAGGGAAGCACCGAGACCCACACCCTTGCCATCACCTCCCCCGACGGTTTGAACAAGCGACTCCTGTGGCGTATCCCCCACGCGGTCAACCCCTCGGTCACGGTCAACGGTGCGGCTGTTCCTGCCGAGATCGCCTACAAGTGCGGCTTCTGCGAGCTGACCGCCGAGCTCGGATACGCGGATGAACTGACCGTTACGATAACATACGATACTCTGAACTTCACGGTGGAGCATCCCAAGACCGCCGCCTGCGGGGAGTATGTTCCCGTACAGGTGACGGGCGGTGAGCTGCTGGGGATCGAGGATCCCTGCGGTATCTTCGACGGACGGGGCAAGCTCCGCCCCGATCTGCTGGACGAGTATCTACCCTACGGTGACTTCGGTCTGGTGAATTTCGCCCGCCATACCTTCGCGGTGCGGGTGAGATGTCAGGGCATGGAGGTGACCTGCCCCTGCACCGTCACGGTACTGCCCCGTCAGCGCGTCACCGCTGTGTACGATCCCGATGCCGCCGCCGTGAAGGTCACCTACCAAAACAACACCGCCGTGTCCATCGACACTCCCGCCTGTCTCGCCAGCGGCGGGACGGTGTCTGCCGCCCTCCTCGTCTGCCCTCCTTACGGGACGGTTACGGTGGACTTCCCCTTTGCGGGGACTCCCGTCACGGGCAAAAACCGCGCCCATCTGCTGGCGGGGGAGGCCTACAGCGGGGAGATCACCTTCGATGCCCCCGCTACGGGCAAGGTCGCCTTGATCCAGACCGATCCCGCGCTCTCTGTTTCCTATGCCGCATGGCGGGATATGGCCTATCCCCCCCACCACGGCTGTATCGTCATCAACCCCGACGCCTTCCTGCAGGGCGTGGCCGAGTCGGTCACGGTGGGGAGCTTGGCCTTCCCCATGAACGGTAGCTTCATCCCCGTGGATATCCATAGCCACCGCGTGACCGAGATTCCCCTGAATCGGGACGCCCGCAAGCTCTTCGTCCTTTTCTGCCCCTTCGCCGCCAGCCACGAGATCTGTACCCACCTCTTTGATCTGGAGGTGGAATGCCGCAAGGATGACGCCTACATGAAGCCCCTCTACACCTACCCCCTCACCCTCCCCGGTGAGCTGGATTACGGCTTCGGCAATACCGTGGTAGCGGGCTTCTCCACCTATCAGGAGGGCTTTGCCCGTCCTTCGGTTCTCCCGTCCGTAGTGAATGGAGATTACGCCGACACCCTCGCCCCCCTGTATCCATCCAGAGACCTCTGGTGCCGCAACCTCGCCGCGGAGAGCGGGAACGCGGTATTCAATCTGCTGGAGCTGGATCTGGGTAAGATCCAACACATCGAGACCCTGCGCTTCATCGCCCGCGCCATGGACGCAGCTGGAGGTGTGTTCGGGATCGCATATGAGTGATTGTTGAAAAGGGCAAGCATGAACGTGATACATAGACAGTGCTTTCATGTCAATCGAGCTATCTCAAGATCTTGTACACATTTCTGAAAACACTTAATACAACATAAAAAAGGAGACTGTTATGAAAACACAAGTTTCACGCATATTCCTCGTATTACTATCTGCTATTCTTTTGCTCGGAGCAGTATCCTGCGGCGTTGAGCCCCCGTCCGAGGAGACCACTGCTGCGGGGGATAGCTCCACCGTGGAGCAGACCGAGGCCGAGACCGAGATCCTCGCGCCCGATATTGAAAAGAAGAACTATGACTGCGATTTCAATATCCTGTACTGCGATGGTATCTACGATCCCAATAACTACTTCCCCGAGGAGAGCTTAGAGGGAGCCGTCTTGCAGGATGCCGCCGTGGAGCGAAACGCCACCGTCAGCGAGTATTTGGGGGTGGATTTCTACCTCATCAACGCGCCCGATATCAATCTGGTCAATAACCTCCGCGCCTCCATGCAGTCGGGAGATGACAGCTACCAGATGGTCATGACCCACCCCTACATCTATGTGGACGCCATGCTCACCGAGGGTATGCTTCTGGATCTTTCGGAGCAGCCCGCTATCAACACAGACGCCCCCTACTGGAACGGTCAGCTCATGGAGCAGCTGTCCATCAAGGATAAGATGTTTCTGGGCTATAACGATTTCAGCCTGGCCAATACCTGGCTCATTACCTTCAACAAGGATATCCACAAGACCTACCAAATGGAGAACGTCTACGAGTTGGTGGATAATAAAGGCTGGACCTTGGATAAGATGATCAGTATGGCCTCGGTGGTCAGCAAGGACGACGGCGACGGTAAGTGGACCAATCTGGACACCTACGGCTTCGCCGGCTACTGTCAACTTCCCATGATCAGCTTCATGATCGGAAGTGACATTGATATTGTTCGCGAGGATGAGAACGGCGTTCCCTATATCGCTCTGGCTGCCGAGCAAAACGAGAAGACCATCGCCCTGGCCGAAAAGCTCCGCGCCCTCTACCTGGCGGAGTATACCTACATGTGGCCTGTGGGTGCCGCCCAGACCATGAGCATCACCGATGGACGCGCTCTCTTCATGATGTCTCCCAGCAGTTCCCTGAAGAACTATCTGGAGTCCGAAGTATCTTTTGGTATTCTGCCCTATCCTTTGTACGACGAGAATCAGGAAAATTACCGAATGGTGAGCTGGAACGGCTTTGTCGGCATCCCCTCTACTGTAGAGAATGCCGAGATGAGCGCCGAGGTACTGGAGCTTCTGGCCTACCATTCCGGCCCTGTGAAGGAGGCCTTCTTTGAGATCCTTCTGGGCACTCAGATCGCCGAAGCCCCCGAGGATGCCCGTATGCTGGATCTGATCTGGCAGACCCAGACCAACGACGTGGGACAGGTGTTCGCCTCCTGCTCCCCCGAGCTTGGCAAGCTGCTCTACTGTATGGAGACCTTTGCTTTGGGGCAGGGGAAGTACTCTTCTTTCATCAAGTCCAATACCCGTTCCGCTGAAAGAGCCATTCAAATGATGTACGAAAAGATTCAGTAAAGAGGCATAAGCATGATGCACCTGAAGTACGGATTCTGTACAGTCAGTATTGCAATTTTTGCTTTCGGGCTGCCAAGGCGGCGGGACCCCTGCCGATATCACGGAGGCGGCGGAGGCTATCTCCCAATTATAGTCGGACACCGAAGCCTCTACGTTCGGAGCTGAACAAATACCTCCGATTCCGCGCAGACCTGGGTAACCGACCTTGGCGCCCGTATCCTCGTATACGCCGAGGGGACCTTGATCTGCACCATCCGTTTGTCCGACGTGGGGGAGATGTCCACCAATATGTGGAAGGGTACCTCCTACCGCCACGCCGAGATTCAGGACGCGAGCGGCGCGACGGTGCTGACCGCGGACAATTGCATCGTGCCCATGGAGGGCAACTTCGCTGTCACCGAGCGCGCCAACACCTTCTGGGTCGGCCATATCACCGTCCGCCAGCACGCCTACGAGATCCTGCGGGGGGAGTACACCCTGCTTGAGGACGAGCTGGACCTTTGATCCCGCGCAAAACGCCGTGAGGGTAGGGGTATACCCCCTATCCTCCCATGAAAACCCATAGAAAGAGAGGAACTCCTCATGAAACAGACTCTGATCCGTGAATACTTTGAAAAGAACAACGGCATCCTGAACATCCTCCCCACCTTCGTCCCTCGTCGCTTCTGCAAGGCGGGACACCGCCTCCGCCTCCATCCCGACGATTACTTCGCTCTGGGCACCCACCGCGGCGCCATCAAGGAGCGGTGGTTCTCCTCGGTCATCTGCGCCATGAACGGCCCCGATGCCGCACCCGACGAGGGCATGAGCTACGTGGACATGGGGGAGGCCGAGAAGATTTCCCTCAAGGACTTCGTCACTGAACTGGGCGCCGAGCTGATCGGTACCGAGCTGATGGAGAAGTACGGCACGTGGCCCATGTACTCCAAGTTCTTCGACTACGAGGATCCCCTGTTCCATCACCTCCATCTGGACTTCGACGCCGCCGCCCGCGTGGGCAAGCTGGGCAAGCCCGAGGCCTACTACTACCCGCCCCAGTACAACCCCGTCCCCGGCAATTTCCCCCACACCTACTTTGGCTTTGATCCCGACGTGACCTACGACGAGGTCAAGGAGCGCCTGGCGGGCTACGAGAGCCGCGACATTCGCATCACCGAGCTGTCCCGCGCCTATCGCATCGAGCTGGGCACGGGCTGGTATACCGCCCCGGGTGTCATCCATGCCCCCGGCTCCTACCTGACCTACGAGCCCCAGTGGAACTCCGACGTCAACTCGGTCTTTGAGAATATCGCCAGCGGTGAGGTCTACGACTACAGCTTCCTCACCGAGAACTGCCCCGAGGACAAGCAGAGGGATCTGGACTACGTCATGAGCCTTCTGGACTGGGACAAGAACGTGGATCCCCACTACCGCAAGAACAACTTCCGTCCCCCCCTGACCATCGTAGAGACCGAGGACTACACCGAAAAGTGGATCGCCTACGGCAACCCATACATCGCTGCCAAGGAGCTGACGGTACAGCCCGGTAAGTCGGTAACGATTACCGACGCGACCGCCTACGGCTGTATTCTGGTACAGGGCTACGGCAAGCTGGGCAGCTTTGACTGCGCCACCGCCACCATGCTCCGCTTTGGCGGGAAGAGCCAAGACGAGTTTTTCGTCTCCGCCCCCTCCGCTGCCAAGGGTGTCACCATCGAGAACCACAGCTCCTGCGAGCCTCTGGTTATGCTCAAGCATTTCCCTGTCTATGACGGCGTGCCTCAGTAAGCGAGAATCAAACGTAAGGAGGAAATATCATGTTCCAAGTATTCAAGCATCCCGCGATCAATGAAGAGCTGACCGTATGCGGCGTTCCCTTCGGCATTTGCCGTCAGGACGGCGTAGTCCGCAAGGTGGAAGGGAACCACCTCCCCGTAGACGGCTGCTATGAGACCCTGTACTTTCTGGGTATGTCCACCGACAGCTGGCAATGCTCCGAGTGGTGGGCCCAGACCGAGGTGCAGTACGATGCCTCCATCCGCCTGTTCTTTGGCGACCGCGTGGGCCGCATCCGCCTCATCTTCGACGACCGCACCGAGGAGCTGATCTCGGTGATCTTCGGCGTCAACGCCTTCAACTACAATCTGTTCTTCCGTCCCAAGCCCCACGAGGGCAACCTCATGAGCTTCGGCGCCCCCTACGACGAGCCCTTCAAGTCGGATCCCCACGCCCGCAAGCTGCTGGAGGATGCCCTGGCCATGACCGAGAACACCGCCGAGGATGCCGAAAAGGTGACCAAGTGGGTCTTCGCCTACAAGCCCCGCTCGGACAAGCGCATCATCAAGATCGAGTGGTTCAAGGAGGAGGGAAAGCGCGCCGATTTCGTGGTCGGTGGCATCACAGGCGTCCCCGCGGGGGAGACCGACACCACGGGACTGCCCGCCGTGGATCAGTCCTTCTTCCTGCGCAAGGCGTGGTACAGGCCCGTGGAGGCCTTGAAGCGGAGAATTTACCAGTACCTGGATGAGATCCCCGCCTCGGTGGAGCTTCTCCCCATGGAGGGCTTCGACGCTCCCGATATCCGCTTCTACAACAAGGACGGTCTGGATATTTACACCAATGTCTACCGCCGCAACATCATGGACATGGCCTACCACAAGATCACCGATGACGGTATGACCCATACCTCCTCGGCCATGACCGCCAACTTCGGCTGCTACATCGGCTTCGGCTCCTACAATATCAGCGACTCCTACGGCGGACACGTCTGGACCCGTGACATCGGACGTATGCTCATCGAGGTCATCAGCATGGGCTACTTTGACCGCGCCATCATGGCGGTGGATAAGCTCCACGAGCTGCTCTACTACCCCTCGGTGCGCTTCAAGATCCCCCATTGGAAGCGGGTGGCCAATCTCGTCGCCCAGAACGAAAACGATCTCTTCAACGAGGGCAACGAGAACGATGGGCACGCCTCCATCATGATGGCGATCTACTCCCTCTACCGCAAGGGCGGCGTAGGGAAGGACTGGCTGATCGCCAACCGCGACCACCTGAAGGCCGCCGCCGATTACTACCTCTGGCAGGAATCCCACCCCGTAGAGTCCAACTTCAACGGCATCCTCTACTCCCACTCCGAGACCTCCTCCCAGACCTTCGGCGGCTACGATCTCTATGCCAATATCATCTCCGCCATCGCCCTGGAGCTGTATGCCCGCCTCTTTGACGTGCTGGACGAGGGTGGCTATGCCGCCGACCTCCGCCGCCTGGCCGATAAGCTCCGTCGGGGCTGTGCCGAGCGGTTCCTCATGGATCACGAAAAATACGGCCAGGTCTGGACGGATACCACCGACGATTGCTGGACCTATGAGTACAAGCGCTTCGTCGATCTCATCCTCTCCTCCGACTACCGTTCGCTGGATATGGCCTCTGCCGATGAAGTCCTCTTTGAGATGATGACCCGCACCTTCGCCGCTGAGCGGGAGGTCTACTACAATCCCTACTCGGGTCGACAGATGGGCTACGGTCAGGGCTACCTCACGGGTGCCGTCCTCATGCTGGATCTGGTACAGGAGTACACAGACTGCGTCAATGCCTCGGCCAATCTCTGCTACCATCACACCGACGTGCCCTACGTCGTCCCCGAGGGCGTTATTTACCACGGCTCGGGTCAGTATTGGTTCCGCAACAGTGATCTGGGCAACGCCGTCCAGCAGGCCGAGATCGTCAAGGAAGCCCGCCTCATGCTGGGTGTGGATGACTTCGATCCCGCCGCCCTGAAGATCGTCCCCCGTCTCCCCGCCACCATGACCGCTATGGAGGCCAAGGGCTTACCCGTGACCACCTCCGACGGAGTCAAGTCGGTGGATTACCGTTTTGAGCGAAGCACCGCTCTGCCCCTGTGGGCAACCGACGGGCGCGCTTCCTACAGCATGAGCCTTACGGGGGACGTTACGGTCAGCGAAGTGCGCTTCGGCCCCTTTGCGGACAAGGACATCACCGCGTGCGGCGAGATCCTGCGGATTGAATCCGTAAACGGATACTTCTACGCATACGTTCGCGGGATCTGAAGCGAAACGGGAAGCATCGCTTCCCGGGTAACAGACTGACAAAAGGAGATGTGAGTCATGACTCGTCTTATTCCCATCACAGGGGCCTACTGCGTCGGCAACGGGCAGGCATGCGCGTATCTGCGGGACGGAAATATCCGTGAGCTGTTCGCACCCTACTACACCATGCCGCCCGTGCTATCTCTGTTCAGAGCCGATCAGCAAAGCGGGGATCAAGTGAGCACCTACCGCCATGAAAACAGCGGAATTTTCACGACGAAGATCCGCCGCGCCGCCCTCGGTATGACCGAGCTGACGGATTTCACGGTTCCGAACAGCCCTGTGTTTGTGCGGAGAGTCGTGACACAGCAGCCTGTTACCTTTGAACTGAACAGCGGCTTCGTATGCCGCTGCAATACCTTCGGATGCCGTGAGGGTGTGGACGGCGTTACCTTCAGCGACGTGATCTTCTACCTGCGGGAGGGAACGCCGGTCCATGCCTACTGCAACGTGGATAAAGCCATCTACTGCCGCCTGATCCTGGAGGATGGGGTGGAGCTTACGGCATCCGAGGAAAAGCAGACCGTGACCTTCCCCGCGGGAGAATCCCGCATGCTGTTCGTGTGCGGTGACGCGGGCAGATCCGAGCTGGACAGCTTCTATGATCTCATGGAAACCGGTTCTCGGCTCGTGTCCATCCCCACGTCTGAGCTTTTGGATGAAGCATGGGCGGATTGGCAGGCATTTTTCGCTCGCATCAAGGATTTTTCCGATCTGCTGAAGCATCATCCCCAAAGCGCGGAACTGACGGATGCCATACAGAGCGTCGCCGTCTCTCTGCGTTCCCAGACATCCCGCGAGGGAGGGACCCTGGCGGGGGAAAAATACCACCTTGCCTACGGAAGGGATATGTACGGCGTGATCCGCGGCTATCTTGCGCTGGGACTCTACCGCGAAGCGCGCCAAGCCATTGAGTTTTTCATCCGTGAGTTTCGCAAGCGGGGAAGAATGCCCAACGCCGTGGGCATGGGCTGCTACGGCTCCCATTGCTGGGAGTGTGACGACGTGGAGCAGACGGGTTACTACCTGCTGGAGCTGTCGGACTACTACCAAGCCACGGGGGACACCGAGCTGTTGATCTCCTCCGCGGACTATATACGCTTTTTGCTGAACGCCCAGGAAAAGCAGCTGGCAGACGGCATGCTGCCCTTTTGCGGAGACGAGACATATATCGCGGGAGGATTACTCCCCCGCGCCTGTATTTTCCACGGCTCCATGGAGGCGACTGCCCTGTATATCACGGGAACCGAGCGGATCCTCGCTCTGTGTAAAGCCATGGAGATCCTCCCCTCGGATGAGCTTTCGGAGCACCATGCCGTACTGGAGCAGTGCAAGCAGACCTACAACAGCCGCTTTGTGAAGGAAGGCCGTATTTTGACCAACAATCCCACACGTTTGGCTCACGCGGTCCTGCCGCGCTACATCCACGGTGTCTGTAATGGTTGCTATGGCTTTGATTATCTGCGCTTGACGAAGGAAGGCGGCTATCTTTGCATGCATTGCTACAGCCACCGCAAGGTCGAAAGCACCGATCGCGAGTACTCGGTGGATTGCGCTACCCTCATGTGTGGCTTCGTTCACAGCCAATTCCCCCCCGAGGATCTGGTCCTGCGCTTGGTTCAAAAGATCACCGACCAAAAGCTGGAGCATCCCTCGGAGCAAAACGCCGTGGGCTACGAAAACGGACTGCTTTTGTACGTGCTGGCCTCCAAGGGCATCCGAAACAGCCTGACCGAACGCCTGCTTGCCAATCTGCTGGCCACAAGGACGAGCGGCGGTGTTTGGTCGGAATACTATCGGAACGGCGTGGTCAGCGAGGACTCCTGCCCATATCGCCCCTGGGAAAGCGCCATCAATTTGTGCGGTATCCTGAAGCTACTGGAGGCAGAAAAGAGCGGCGGAGCATGACCGTGTAAGGCCGTGTAATCCGAAGAAAAATTGAGAGAACAAAGAGAGGACCGAGATGACTAACAAGGAAAGATTTATCCGCTGTATTCTGGGCCGGGAGATCGACCGCACCCCCTTCATTTTCTACTTCGGCCCCTGGGGCACCACGGTGCAGAAATGGGCGGAGGAGGGAGTGGAGAATCCCGGCTCAGCGTGGCTTACGGGCTTTGGCTTCGACCCGCCCATCCTCATGCTCAGCGGTGTGGTCAACCACCTCTACTGCCCCGCCTACGAGCCTCGTGTGCTGGAGAGAAAGGGCAATATCCTCATCATGCAGGATCATCTGGGACAGATCGTCCAATGCGTGGAGGGGAAGGAGGGGATTCCCCATATTCTGCAGTCTCCCGTGACCTGTATCGAGGACTGGGAGAGGATCAAGCGTGAGCGGTTGGATCCCGACGATCCCCGCCGATTCCCGCCCAACTGGAATGAGCTGGTAGAGAGCTGGAAGACCGTTGATGCCCCCATCCAAATCGGTGCCTTCCCCTGTGGCCTGTACGGTACTCTCCGCGACCTCATGGGCGTGGAGGGAAGCCTCATCGCCTTCTACGACGAGCCCGAGCTGGTCAAAACCATCATGGACGATCTCACCGATTTCTGGCTGCGGATCTTCGAGCGCATCACCCGTGACGTACAGGTGGACATGATTCACATCTGGGAGGATATGTCGGGCAAGCAAGGCAGCCTCATCTCCCCCGCCTTCATCCGTGAGTTCATGCTTCCCAATTACAAGCGCATCAGCGACTTTGCCGATGCCCACGGCATCCCCATTATCGTGGTGGATACCGACGGCAACTGCGAGGAGCTGATCCCCCTGTTTTCGGAGGCGGGGGTCAACATGATGCTCCCATTTGAGGTCACGGGAGGTAGCGATGTGACCGTTCTGCGGGAAAAATACCCCTATATGGCCATGCTGGGGGGCATCAACAAAAACGAGATCGGAAAGGGTCGGGAGGCCATCGATCGCGAGCTGGAGCGCATCCGCCCCCTGCTGGGAAAGCCCGGCTACATCCCCGCTCTGGATCACCTTATCCCGCCCGAGGTGTCTTTTACGGATTACACCTACTTTGTGAACCGCCTCAGGGGGATGATCCTTGGGGAGATCTGAGATCGGGATACCATTGACTGCCTGTTCGATAAAAAGGCGCGCAACTCATTTCCGAGCTGCGCGCCTACTTATTTTTTGCAAAGAAAAAACCAACCTAAATTGAACGGTTCAATATAGGTTGGTAATGGTGACCCGTACGGGAATCGAACCCATGTTTCCAGCGTGAGAGGCTAGCGTCTTAACCGCTTGACCAACGGGCCATGTCTTGACGACTCGCTTATTATAGCACAAACAAATGCGTTTGTCAATAGGATTTCGAAAAAAATATTTGTTTTTTTTGCATATTTTGTTCTCTTGCTTCGAAAGGACCAAGGTTGACAAAAAAAGGACTTTATGATATAATCATTATATGTAACTTTGAAACCGGCAGGGATCAGAATAAGGAAGGAGAGGACCAAAATGGAGCAGATCGAGCGCGTTCCGGTACATGATCCGGGGGAAATCCGCGGGGGAAGCATTGAGGAAGGCTTGAAGGCATACATGTCCTTTTTGGCAGAGAATCCTGAGGCCTTTGGAATGATATCGGGGGCCTGCCCTCTGGTTACGGGGTCTCTTTTGATTGCCGCCAACGGATTTGAGGCGAGGGAGGATCGCGGTGCCCCTGTTTTGGAAATGCCCCCGGAAGGGACAGGGGGATTGATGAACGGCCTTTTCACCGATCTGGTGGAGGGAAGTGACGAGAATCTGACGGCACTGCGCATGGCCTTTGGTCAGAATAAGATCACACCCGAAAATACCGTTCCCCGATTCTGTGCCGCATTGGCCGAGGTAACGGCTTTACAAATTTTGGAAGGGCCTGCCAAGGGGGCTTCGGTTGAGCAAACCTGTCTTCTGCTGCAAACGGCCTTGAATCGTAATATATCCGCATTTCGGGAGCGTTTGGCATCGGATCAGAGCACGGAAGAGCTTGACCCTGTTTTCTTTTCGGTGTCTCTGGGGCTTTGCCGCTTTTTCGGAACAGAGCCCGACACCTATGCGATTGATTTGTTTTCCGCCGGGAATTTCCGCCTGTACCTGTTGGATGAGCAGGGAATGGCGCCCCTTTGGGAGGAGGCAACGCCGGTGGATATTCCCCTGCGCTTGAAGGCAGAACGGAAAATCATCCATCATCCGGGCCCCTTTGCGCTGATTCTTTTGTCGGAGGGTGTTTTCTCGTTGAACGCTGTGGAAACACGTTCCTTACATGAATCCCCCGGGATGCTTTGGCGATATCGGATGAGGTTGGAGGAGCATTTTGTGCGGCTTATTTCGGATTGCGTTCATGATTTCGAGCTGTCCGAGCGGGCGACAAAATTCTTCACAGGTCGCGCACGTGGCCGTTCCGACGCGTCGGGCGCGGTAGCTTTTTTGACCGAAGGATCCTCCTATGAGATTTTCCGCAGTCATTGCCATGCCCGTTTGGGTGAATTGGAAAAACTCACGGCCCTTCTTCCCGATGGATATGACAGCCGTCGCCGCCCGATCACGGGAGAACGGACTCAAATCGAGCAAAGCTACCTTCACCGACTGCTGGATAGAAGCGTCGGATTATCTGTCCGTGTTAGCGACGCCATCCGCTTCACGGTAACAGAAATGCTCAGGCGGCAGGGTCCTTTGTCCACCGAAGCTCCGCCTGAGGGCGTTCCGGACTATCAACGCCTGGAATGGGAGTTCCTGCACCGTACGTTTCGTAAATACGATTGCGAAAACGACGGTGATCGGGAGCGTATCCTGGAGAATCGACGGATGCTGCGTGAAATGCTTTCGGAGCATTGGATAACGCTGCGCCCGGCTCTTTTGTCGTACTATCGGCGTGTGGGTGAAGCCCCCTATACGGATCCCGGTCTGCGAAGCTATGATGCCTGTTTGGATATGAATAGTCGTCTGGCGGATATGTTGGTTCTGCGGCAAAACACGGTTGATTCTCTGGAGAACGCGTTGCTGGACAGTCTGGATATTCTGCAAAGCGGGGGGAACGATTGGGTCTGTGGCCGTACAGGCGTGGAGGGCACGCGCGCTTTTACGAACGGCTTGACCAAGTCTCTGCCCTCTTTGCTGGCCTATCTGCAAAATGGCTGGGAGGAGGACACCCTTCGATACCGTTGCCTCCACGCCGCCTATACCGCTGAGCGTGAGAGGCTGTTCCGTCTGGACACCCGAAGCGGGGAAGGATTCTTTGCCTCTGACTGGCAGGCTATTCACGATGGATGTATGAAGGATGGCCGTTGGGCGGAGCTTCGGGCCTGCCTGATGGAAATACCCGAAACGGCCGTTTATGCGGAGCTTTGGGATTCCCTTGATCGGATATCTCACGGAACCGCCGCTCTGCTGGCTCGGATCCGGGCCCGAGCTGCTGAAAGCCGCACCGCCCGTGATCTGGCAGACAGGCCAGGCCTGTGGGTCGACGCACTCAGGGGGGCGGCGTATGAGGATCCCGCTTGGGGAGAGTCGGTGATCTCGGTGATGGACACCGCGACCCGAAACGATTTTCGCGCTTCGATCCGCCGTTGGCAGGAGTCTTGCGAGCTGAACCGTTGTCAAGCTGAAGCCTTCGAGCTGTACAGTACCATGTACGGTCGATATTTATAAATTCGATAGCCGTCCGACCCGTTGGGAGAGGGCGGCTGTTTTTTTGGCTGACCAATTTCATCTCACAGCAAGAAAAATAAAATTATTTTTTGAAAAACTATTGACAAATGCTTCGGGATATGCTATACTATTGCAGTAAATGAAGCGAAACCACCCGGTTTCCACCCTGCCGTCATTGAACGAGTACGGGTCAATAGATGCTTCCACTCAAAGAACCGAGTGGGTTTCTGTGTGCCGGGGTAATTGCTTCGGTACAATTTTTATTTTTAGGAGGTGTTTCCCTATCGCCGCGAATGCTAAAGAAGCTCAGACTCTCCTCAACGAGGAAATCACTGCGAAGGAGATCCGAGTCGTAACCGCCGATGGACAGCCCCTTGGAATCATGAGCGCCAAGGAGGCCCTTAAGATCGCCTATGAAAAGGAGTTGGATCTGGTCATGATCGCACCCATGGCAACGCCCCCCGTGTGCAAGATCATGGACTACGGCAAGTTCTGCTTTGAGAAGCAGAAGAGAGAGAAGGAAGCTAAGAAGAAGCAGCAGACTGTGGAGCTCAAGGAGATCCAGCTGTCCTGCCGCATCGATACCCACGACTACGAAACCAAGATGAACCAGTCCAGAAAATTTTTGACCTCGGGCAACAAGGTTCGTGTGGTTATGAAGTTCCGTGGGCGTGAGATGAGCCATATGGCCATCGGCCGGGATATTCTCGAAAAGTTCCTCGAGGATGTAAAAGACGTTGGCTCCTGTGACAAGAAGCCTGTTCTGGACGGCCGTATCATGAGCATGGTCATCAGCCCCCTCTCCAACAAGAAGTAAGCATTCTGTGGGCAGACCTTGTCTGCATCGAAGGGTGACCTACGATATACGCACATCCCCGCCATCCCCTTGATTCATGAAACCCGTCGAAAAAGGACGGTCTCCATGATATACGCGACAGAGTCGCAAAAGGGTGAGCCGTGCGAACCCCATTGCGCGGCCATCTAATACAATGAAAGAAGGAAAAGAAAAATGGGAAAGGTTAAGACACACAAGGCATCTGCCAAGAGATTTTCCGTGACCGGTACCGGCAAGGTCAAGATCAACCACTGCCACCACCGCCACAACCTGGGTAAGAAGCCCTCCAAGAGAAAGAGACATCTGCGCTCCAGCGCCATTCTGAGTGAGGCAATGACTGCCAACATCAGAGCTATGATCCAGAAGTAATCGACACAAGAGATTTAGGAGGAAAGAAAAATGGCAAGAATTAAGGGCGCAATGATGACGCGCAAGAGAAGAAATAAGGTCCTGAAGGCTGCTAAGGGTTACTGGGGCAGCAAGTCCAAGCACTTCAAGATGGCTAAGGAAGCCGTCATGAAGAGCGGCAACTATGCATTCGCCGGCCGTCGCATGAAGAAGCGCGACTTCCGCCGTCTGTGGATTGCCCGCATCAACGCGGCTGCCCGCATCAACGGTCTGTCCTACTCCCGCATGATCAATGGCCTGAAGCTGGCCGGTGTCGTGATCGATCG